>NZ_JAVHZD010000006.1:133476-243966 GCF_031119615.1 Paraburkholderia sp. SARCC-3016
AAGCCAACGCGCCAGGCTCGAGGCACCCGGTGAAAGATCCGATTCCGAAGAAGCATCCGTGGGACGACTATCCCCCGTTCGTCCACTGCAAGAAAAGTTTTGAGTAGGCCGGGAAAGGAAGGACACCATGACAACACTGCCCGAACAGGAAATTCCCGTCGCGATCCATCCGCTTGGACCTACGCCGGGTATCGTGCCGGTACTGCCCTCGGTGATCCCGCGCACCGAGCATTGCGAAATCGCGGTTCACATCGGCCTGTTCTTCGATGGCACAGGCAACAACAAGGACTGGGACGATGGGGACGCTTGCCACGATGGTAGCGAAACGCAGTTGCAACGCCGGAAGGAAAGCAATGTCGCGCGGCTGTTCTTCGCCTATCCCGATGACCCCGACGGGGGCTACTTTCCTGTTTACGTTAGCGGCGTGGGCACGCCGTTCAAACCCATTGGCGAAGATGTCCCCGCGATGACCGGCATGGCATTCGGCGGCGGTGGCGATGGGCGGATCAATTTCGGCCTGCTGTCGGTATTCAACTCGATCCATCGCGCCGCGTCGTCCGATGCACTTTTAGCTTACGGCGCCGACGTTGTAATGGCCCTCTGCCGCAACGGTATCCGCACCTACAATCCCAGGACCGACACACGGAGCAGCCTGGTCGGCGGCGCAGCGGACGAATCGGCGCTGGAGACGGTGAGCATGCGTACAACCGGCGGGCTGCTGATGGACGCTCTGACCGGCAGCCGTCAGCATGCGAAGGCGTTCTACAAGCGCGAGGCGCAACGGATTGCCGCGATGATCAGTTCCCCTGATAAGTCCAGACCGGTCGAGATCTTCATCGATGCATTCGGCTTCTCGCGCGGTGCGGCGGAGGCCAGGGTGTTTTGCAACTGGCTGAACGAACTGTTTGAGGGCGACATGCTGTGCGGCGTGCGGGCGACGATCCGCTTCCTCGGCCTGTTCGACACCGTTGCGTCGGTCGGGCTGGCGAACAGCTCCAGCATGACGTATGACCTCACGAACGGCCATGCGGGCTGGGGCAGCGAACAATACCTCCGCATCCCCGGGCGGATAAAAAACTGTGTGCATTTCGTGGCGATGCACGAGAATCGCCCTTCATTTCCGCTGGACCGGGTGCTGGTCAACAACGGCCTTCCCGATAACTGCCACGAATACGCGTTTCCCGGTATGCACTCGGACGTGGGTGGCGGCTACGAGGTGAACGAACAGGGACGGGGTCGCCTGCCCATTTCGTCATCGAAAAACCTGCTCAGCAGCGAGAAGCTGTCGCAGCTTCCGCTGGAATACATGCTCAAGGCCGCGCAGGCGGCCAAAGTGCCTTTGAACCCCGAGCGGGTACGGCAGGCCGATGATGTGGATGTCGGCTACAAGCCGTTTCAGGTCGACGATGGTCTGCGCCAGGCCTACGCCCGCTTCCACGCCGCCTGTTCGCCCAGTGCCCGCCAGCCGGCAGACTGGCTGATCGTCTACCTTGCGTGGCGATACCAGGTGCGTGACACCTACACGCAACTCCCATGGGCGAGCCGCGTCCATTCCCTGAGCAAGCGCGATATGGACGATCTGGCCGGGGCCAACCAGACGCTGCTAAGCGATATTGCCGCACTCGACACGGGCCTGCTCGAGCGAGCCGGATCGGCTTCGTATGAGGCCGGCAAGGCGATTGTTCAAACATTCGAGCGTGGTAATCCTCTGCTGGCTGACCTGCATCGGCGTGCGCTTCCCGAATCCACCGTGTCGAAATTGCGGAAGCTCGCGCCGGAAGCGGACGATGTGCTGCGACGCCTGAGAAGTCATCCCACGGTCTCGGAGGCCGAAGCGGATCTGTTCTCCACGTACGCGCATGATTCATACGCGGGTTTCCGGCCATACGATCATCAGTTCCGGCTATGGCTCGTGGGTTGCCGCAAGCTCTTGCCCGGTTCGTGGGAGCCGGAAGGCTATCTGCGCTACCGGCGCTTCTATACGGGCTTCGCTAAGGCGCGCACCTACAAGGTCGTCATTGCCGATACGCAATTGCAGCGCATCGAGATGCAGAATCTGATCGATAGCAAGGGATATGGGATCGGCGATGCATTCAGTGGAAGGGCCCTGTAGCGTCATGACAATACCCGCCCTGTATCCGGACTTTCTGTGACCCGCCCATGTCCTGGCCCATCCCGACGCTCGCGACGATCGAGCGTCCGCCACCGGTTTCAGCGCGCGTGTGGCTACCCGCTCTCCTTGTCGTGGCGGCTGCGACAGCCGCGGCCGTGCTGACGATGTGGCCGCACGACAGGTCGACCCACACAACGGCGTTCTGGGCGCTACTGATCGGCGCGCCGGTATGCGCGTGCGGCCTGCTATTCGGCTGGAGGCTGAACGCGTGGGAGCAGCAACAGCTGATCGCCGAAGAGAGCGAGCGCGAGAAGCAGCGGCTGGAATCGCTCTGGCGTGACTGGTGCCGCCGTTGTCTTCCGGTGGTTCACGCCGCGGCGTTCCTGCCTCGATCTATCGATGCCGACTCGCTGCGCGATCGCGATGCCATGTTGCCGGTCAACACCAACCGGGCTACGGGCTTCGACTGGGCAAAGGGCAAGACAGCGGCAGAACGGCGCTCGGCGCTCCTCGCCCGTATCGCCGCAAGATTCGAGGACAGGCTGTCGGGATGTCGAGAACTTACGTTGACGCTGATCCTCGACGAGGCATCGCTCGCCGAAGAAGCAGCGTGGCAAGCAGAAGCCAGGCGAATGTTCGAGAGGACGGTGCCGGGCGTCGAATTCGAGGTCGACATGGCGACGGCCACGGACTGCGCGGAATGGATCGAGCAGTACATCGACGTGGACGAACTGCCGGCCAGGCTGATCGTGGCCGCCCAGGTCTGGTCGGGCGATGGCGGTCAAGCCTTTAGCGAGGGCGCCGCGGCGATCCTGTTCGGGTCGCGCGCCAACGGCGACGGAAGAGAGGGCGCGCCGATCGCGCCTGCCGCAGGCTATGTATTGCGCCCGATGACGACCGGCGACGAGACGCTGAAAGCCGATCTGGCGCAGCTCATGGAGATGCAGTTGACGACAGAAAGGCTGACGCACGTCTGGTTCACCGGCTGTGGCGACGCTTTCGAGGTTGCGACCACGGCGTCGCTCAGTTCGCCCGAAACCAGGATTGTCGAACGCCTGGTAGATAGTTTTATCGGCTTGCCAGGGCCGGTCAGCGGGTGGATTGCGCTTTCCCTCGCACTGGAAGCGGGCGAATCGATTCGAGACTCGCAGCTGATCGCCTGTCGTCAAGCCGGTGCGGAGCCGGCACGACTGTGCGTGGTCGCACCTGGGGAATTCGAGGACAACTGAATTGAAGAAATATGTTCTGGGGCGGTGGCTGATGCTCACTGCCGTGGCGACCATCCTGGCCGCTTTCGTGTTTCTGACCGTGGAGTCGCAGGATCTGTACGCGTGGCTCGACCGCAATCGGCTGCCGCTCATCGCTGTTGGCGCAGTGGTGCTGGGGCTGCTTGCGTATGCGTTGCCCAGGCGCGCGCAACTCGAGCTTCGCATGCGGCGGGATTCAAAGGAGCAAGGGATTGAGCCGCCTGAAGCTGTCGATAACGCTGCTCAGGCAGCGAAAACGCATGCGGCCCAGGCAATCGCCCATGCGCGCGATTTGCGCTTCGAGCTACGGCAATCCCGTCGATTGGGCTGGGCGTACGATCGTCCGTGGCTGCTTCTCACCGGCGATGACGCTGTGATTGGCCGATTGTTGCCCGAGCTGGCCGAACGACGCTGGCTCGTCACCGGCGACGCCGTGCTGCTATGGAGCAGAGCCGGTCCGGATGGCCGGCCCGACGAACACTGGCTGAAGCAGATCTATAAACTGCGCCGCCGCCGACCGGTCGATGCCGTCGTGCTGACGCTCGACGGCACTGCGGCGCTGCCCGCGCAACGTCGTGGTGCCGGTGCATGCAACGTCAATCTTGCGAGTATCGCCGGCGCACTGCATTGGGCCGCGCCAGTCTACATGCTTGACGCGGCGCAGACCGACCGGGTAGCAAACGGCACGACTGCGGTGGTCGGCTGCGAGTTTTCGCGCAGGGCAGATGTCGTCTCGATCGAAGCCGCGCTGCTGACGTTGCGTCACCAGCTCGCCGATCGCAGCGTCGCGCAACTAGGTCGCAATGGCCACGACCGCTATGCCGCGCAATTGTCGGAGCGCCTCGATACGCGCAGTACGCCCTTGGCCGGATGGATCGCCGCAATGGGCGACCGGCAACGTCATCGAACTATCGACGGCGTGTTCTTTGCCCCGTATCCCGCGGCCGCGAGCCGCGCTGACGACGGCACGACCAGCGCCGATTTGCCGCTCTGGCAGCACATCGGCAAGGCCGCACGATCAGGGCCGGGCCGACGGACCGGCTCGCATCCGGAGCGTGTGTTCGCGATCGTGGCCCTGTCCGTCATCGGCTTGTGGAGTACCGGCATGCTGATCTCCGGGTTGTCGAATGCGCGCGAACTGCAGGTCACGAAGCGGGCCATTCAGGCACTGGATACGGCCACCGATCCGGCCGTGCAATTGCGCGCACTGCTCGAGCTTCAGCATCGAATCGATCTGCACGAAGGCCGAACGGAGCACCACGCGCCACTGCTGACCCGCTTCGGACTGAACCACGACGCCGAAATGCTCTCCGCGCTCTGGACACCTTACGCGCGGGCGAGTCGACGCGCACTCGTCACGCCGGTCCAGCAAAACATCGAGGCCGAACTGGTGGATCTCGGACAGATGCACGCCACGCAGATCGACGACCAGACCAACCGGCTCGCACTCGAAGGGCACAAGGCGCTCAAGACTTACCTGATGATGGCGGAGCCAAAACGCGCGGACGCCGGGTTCATGATGCCGCTGCTCATGCGTTACTGGAGCACGAATGCGAATCTGCCTGCTGGCGAAAAACTCGACCTGTCCGGGCGTCTGCTCGATTTTTATGCCCGGCATCTGCCGGTGCACGACGACTGGCGCATCCAGCCGCGCGAGGAAATGGTCAACGCCTCGCGGCAGACACTGCTCGCCGTGATCGGTGTCAGGAACTCCGAAGACACGATCTATCAGGGCATCCTCGATTCGGTCGGCAACAGATATCCTGCCCAGACGCTGTCGTCGCTGACCGCGGGCACCGACACCCGCGGGCTTTTTCGTTCAGCGGCGACGGTCCCAGGCCCCTTCACGCGGCAGGCCTACGAGGGCACCATCGCGGCGGCAATCGACGATGCCGCAACGCGCAGCGAAGTGGCGGCCGATTGGGTGCTCGACACCGGCCAGGGTGGCCGGCAGCGATCGGCACAATCGGCACGATCGCCACAGTCGGCAGACGCTCTGAAGCAGGAGCTGACCAGCCGGTATTTTGCCGACTACGCGGACCACTGGCAGGGTTTCATGAACACCCTGCAGTGGGAACCCGCGCCGACGCTTCCAACCGCGATCGAACAACTGAAGCTGATGGCCGACGCACGGCAGTCCCCCGTGATCGCGCTGATGAAATCGCTCGAATACCAGGGCGGCGCCGGAGCGTTGAAGGAGTCCTTGTCCGACACGCTGGTAACGAAAGCGCAGAACATGTTCGTCGGCAAGGTCGAGGGGCCCCAAACGGCCAAACCCGATTCTGCCGGTCCGCTTGGCGCATCGTTCGGTCCCGTCATGCGGCTCGTTGCCCAGGGCAATGGCAACGGCGAGGCCGGCGCGGGGACGAACAGCGATTTGAGCCTGCAACGCTTCATGGAGCGTGTGACCACCCTGCGCCTGAGGCTGCAGCGGATCAGCGACAGCGCCGATGCCGATGCTCAGGCGAAGCAGATCGCGCAGTCGCTGTTTCAGGGCAAAGGCTCGGAGCTGGCCGACACGCAGGCCTACGCGCAACTGATCGCCGCCGGCCTCGGCGCGCAATGGGCGGGTATGGGAGACGCACTTTTCGTGCAGCCTGTCGTGCAGGCCACGCAGACCGTTCTGCAGCCGGCGCAGGCAAGCCTGAACGACGCATGGCGACAAGCCATCGCGGCAACATGGAACCGGTCGTTCGCCGGGCGCTATCCGTTTGCCAATACTGACAACGATGCTTCGCTGCCCGAGCTCGCGCGCTTTCTGCGGCCGCAGGGCGGGTTGATCGCGGCGTTCCTGAGCACCCAGCTCGCGGGAGTGCTCGAACTGCAGGGCGATCGGTGGGTACCGGTGTCGACGGGTGCGAAGTTGGCCGTCGATCCGGCCTTCCTCAAGGCGTTGAATACGCTCCAGCGCATCGCCGGGCATCTGCTCGCGCAGGGCGAGCCGCAATACAGGTTCGAGTTCAAGCCGGTGCCCACGCCTGGCGTAACGGATACGTTGCTGACGCTCGATGGCCAGAAGCTGCATTACTTCAACCAGCAGGAGACATGGCGCGCGATGACGTGGCCATCGAATGACCCGCAAAGCCTTGGCACCCGGTTGCAATGGCAGACGGAGAAAGCCGGCACGAACAAGAGCTTCGAGTTCAGTGGTCGCTGGGGGCTCGTACGGATGCTGGAGCGGGCTCGGGTCGAGGCGCTCGACGACGCGACGTACCAGTTGACCTGGCAGGCCGCCCCGGATACCCCGGCCGTGACGCTTGCGCAGGCGGCGAGTGCCTCGGCAACGGGCGAGTCGGGTGTCGCGCGCCGGGCGGACGGCAGCGGCAGCGGCGGCGAAGACGAAGCCGACGCCGACGCCGACGCCGAAGACGCAGATAGCCTGGCCAGTCACGCAGCGCTGACACCGGCCTCGACCGACCTTGCGTATCCGTTGAGCTACATGATGCGTACCGATGTGGGCAAGGGTCCGCTGGAACTGCTTGCGCTCAGGGGCTTTGTGCTGCCAGCGCGAATTTTCATCGTGAAACGGCCGGGCGTCGTGCAGGGCACGAAAAAGACCGCGCAAATGGATGGGCCTCCGCCTCTTCCGAAGGCAATGCTCGATGCGGCGAGGCACGCCGAAACACCGCTGCCTGGAGGGCAGAGACCGCTATGAAATCCGGACAGAACACGACGAGCCCCGACCTGCTTGCGCGCGAACTGGATCTGCGCGCAAGGGAATTTCTCGTGGCAACAGCCAGGACGCGCACCACCAGCCGTGAACTGCCGCCTGTGCGGGCTGCCAGCGTCGGTCTGGTGCAGGCCTGGGAGGCATGGGCAAAGGTCCTTGCACGCCGTGACGGCGAGCGGTACGAGCGATGGCATTTGCGACCGGACCGCGCCTATGGGCCTCCCGGCGCCGGGAGTGCCGCAATGGAACTGCTGGTCGAGGCCATGCGTATCAACAATCCGCAGTTCCTGCGAACCATGACGCAGGATGAAGTGCAACGACCGGTTCTGCTTGCCTCGGCAGCGGCGCTCTACCAGGTGAGGCCGCATGCGGTGATCGAACCCACTGCCGCGTTGCAGACCTGGCTCGCGCAGACCGATATCGGCGAGGACGTGCCCGCGTCGCTCTTCCGACTTCCGGTGCCGGCCGTTTTTCTGCGCTTTGGTCCGCAGATGGCGGCGGCAGTCGATCCAACCCTGTGGTCCACCCTCGATCGTCCGTGCACGACCACCGGCATCTATATTTTCGAAACTTGCGTGGACGAGCGTCGCGATATCGTTTTTCTCGCGGTCGGCAGTGCGCCAGGGAATCCTCAGGATCTGCCTTACGCACTACAGCTCTGTTTCACCGACGAGCGCGATTCACTGGTCGATCACGCGTTGGATGCCGCCCCTCGCGACGGTAACGCCGCCACGGCGGTGGCCATGGTGCAGATGTGCACCAAGGTACTGCTCTACCTGCAGACGCCAGGCGCGATCCGCACCGATGAATTGCGCCGGGACGAAACGGCCGCGCGGC
Source organism: Paraburkholderia sp. SARCC-3016 (assembly GCF_031119615.1). Lineage (NCBI taxonomy): Bacteria > Pseudomonadati > Pseudomonadota > Betaproteobacteria > Burkholderiales > Burkholderiaceae > Paraburkholderia > Paraburkholderia sp. SARCC-3016. Next base: position 141,344 of record NZ_JAVHZD010000006.1, read on the forward strand.
TCGCGCGCGCGGGCGGGAAAAAAGTTTCGAAACTGGAGCGGCGACTGGCCAGTCGCTACAACAGGATCATCGTGGGCCCGACCCAGGCGATCCAGTATGGTTCCGGCGAAGTTGCACCTCACTGGCGTCGCGGCCACCTGCGGATGCAGGCGCACGGTCCGCAATTTTCGTTGCGAAAGCTGATCTTCATTGCGCCGACGCTGATCCGTGCCGACCAGCTTGGCGCATCGGCCTCGGGCAATCATTGACCCGCATGTACATGAATCTCCTCGATGTGTTGTCCGGCGCACGCACGCCCTCCGGTCTTGCCCGTTCGGCACAGGGCCGCCGCGATGACCGGCGTGCGCCCATCGGCGACGCCGCCCGCTCAATCCGTGCAAACCGCAAGGACGCGGACAAGTCCGCGCTCGCGCGGCCCATCGACGTTCCGACGGGCGAGTTGACCGCAATCGATCCGGCGCGCGCGGTTGCGATTGCATGAATGCGCGCCTGTACGACCACGAGCACCACCTGAGGCCAGGCCGATGAGCAGCCCGACGAAAGACCACGAGATCCTGCGCTACTACGATGCGGAGATGCGCTACCTGCGTGAAGCGGGCAAAGAGTTCGCGCAAGCGTTTCCGGATCGCGCCCGCATGCTCAATATCGACCGTATCGGCGAGCGCGATCCGCATGTCGAGCGACTGTTTGAAGGGTTCGCGTTCCTCATGGGGAGGCTTCGCCACAAACTGGACGATGAGCTGCCCGAGCTGACCGAGGGACTGGTCAGCATGCTTTGGCCGCATTATCTGCGCATGATTCCGTCGCTCTCGATTCTGGAATTGCAGCCGGTGGCCGGTGCGCTGCAGAGGCATGAAACGCTCGCGCCGGGACTCGAGGTGATCTCGGACCCGGTCGGAGACGAGGGCATCGAGTGCGACTACCGGACGACCCAGGCAGTCGATCTTTATCCGCTGCGCCTGAGCGAAGCGGACGCGTACGCGCGCGAGGACGGGCGCTCGGTGATCCGTTTGCGTCTCGAACTGCAGCCGCAAGCGCGGCGCGAACAGCTCGAGGTGCCGCGCTTGCGGCTGTATCTGCATGCCGACCGGCCGGTGGCGCTGACCCTGTACGCTGCGCTCACGGCCGATCCGCTGGCCGTGCAGGTGCGTGTTCCGGGCCATCCGGAGGACCGCCCCGGCGCGCCTCAGGCGATGCGAGGCCTGCATATCGAACCGGCCGGATTTGCCGCCGACGAGCGTCTGTGGCCGAAGGCCGACAACGCGTTCGGTGGTTACCAGTTGCTGCTCGAGTATTTCACCTTTCCAGAAAAATTCATGTTTGTGGACCTGGTCGGTCTCGACATGCGCGCAATTCCTCATGGCGCTGAATATTTCGACGTCGAGATCGTGCTCGCGAAGCCGTATCCGGACGACATGCGTTTTTCCGCCGGCAACCTGCGGCTGTTCTGCACGCCGATCATCAACCTGTTTGCGCTGGAGGCGGATCCGATTACCGCTACTCAGTTCGAGACCGAATATCGCGTGCATGCGCACGAGCAGCGCGGCAAGCATGTCGAGGTGTATGCAGTCGACACCGTGCAGGGTTTCCAGTCTGGATCGGGCCAGCGTTTCGAATACGCGCCGTTCGCGTCGTTCCGTCATCGCGGCGGCATGCTGCGTCACGAAATGCCGGAGCGGTATTTCCATACGCGCATGCGGCGCGGCCCGTCCGGCCGGTTTGACACCTGGCTTGTCCTTGGCGGCCATGCATGGGAACAGCAGAACGCGCTGCCAAAGGAAACGCTGTCGCTCTCCGTCACCGGCACCAATGGCATGCTGCCGCGCAAGGGGCTGCGCGAAGCCGGTATCACGCGCATGCGCGGCGGCTTCACGAATATCGGCTCGGTTCGGAATCTGACCGCGCCGACGCTTCCTGTCTACCCGCCGACCGGCGACCGCTTCCAGTGGCGCGTGCTGTCGCACCTGGCGCCGAACTATCTGTCGCTGCTCAATGCGGAAGTTCTGCGCGGGAGTCTGGCGCTGTACGACTGGACCGACGGTGAACTGAACAAACGCCGGATCGATGCGATTACCGACGTCCAGCACCGGCTGCTGCAGAAGCTCGTGAAAGGCGGGCTGCAGCGCGGTGTCGAGATCGAGGTGACGCTCGACAGCGGCCAGTTCGCGGGCGATGGCGATATGGAGCTGTTCGGCGGCATGCTGAACCGCTTCCTCGGGCTGTATGCGACGCTGAACCTCTACACGAAGCTCGTGATCGTGTCGCAACCGACCGGGCGGCGCATCGAGTGGCCCGACACGAAAGGCGAAGGAGCGCCGTTTTGAACGGGCCGCGCGTGAACCTTGCCGGGCGGGAATTCGCCCACTACGCCGACCGGTCGCTACTGCCCGCGCTGCTGGCCAGCGCAACGCGGATGAATTTCTTCCGCTTCTGTGAGCTGATCGAGCTTTCGGCGCCCGATCGTCCGTCGATCGGCAGTACCGATTCGCCCACGAGCGAGCCGGTGCGTTTTCGCTCACGGGCGCGCGTGGGCTTTCCGAACCGCGAGATCGATGCGGTCGAATACGACCTGGACAACCGGGCGATGCCTCCCGCGGTGCGCACGACGTTTCTTGGACTGTACGGCGTCGATGCCCGCATGCCGTCGTATTTCGTCGACGAGGTAGCGCAGAATCGCGAGGGTGCCGAACCGATGTCGGCTTTCCTCGATCTGTTCCATCACCGCGTCGTCACGCAGTACTACCGTGTCTGGCGCAAGTACCGCTACCCGGCGGGATTTCGCCGCGGGGGAACGGACGATGTCTCGCGTTACCTGCTGAGCTTCGCGGGGCTGGGCATTGGCCGCCCGCAAACCCGGGACGCAGTCGGCACCCGAAAACTGTTGTCGATGCTGGGGCTTGCCGGCCAGAAGACGCGCACGGCCGAAGGGCTCGCAGGGGTACTGCAACACGCGGTGCCGGATGCGCGGATCGCCGTCGAGGAATTCCACCCGGTATGGATCGACGTCGAAGACGGCGAGCCTGCGGCTCTCGGCGAGCACTGCCTGCTCGGACGTGGCTTTTACGATCAAGGCAATTCGGTTCGAGTCGTCATTACTCCGCAGACGCCCGAATCGGTGCTTGGACTGATGCCGGGGCACGGCAATCACCGCGAAGTCATGGCGCTGCTGCGGTTCTATCTCGGCTACGAGGCGCAGGCGCAACTGGAGATGCACGTGCGCCCGGAACTGATGCCTGCGCAGGTACTAAACTCCGATCAGCTCAGCCTCGGCTACACAACGCAGCTGCCGCAGCCGCTCGCACCGGGTCGAGCGAACCCGGTGACGCGAGTCCAACTGGGCGTCTGGACAGGGGACAGCGACCGGCAAGCGGGTCAGCACCGCTCAGCGCGCTGACGCAGTCATCGACTTCGGAAATTCACGAACACGGAACACCTGGAGAATCAACAGGATGATGCGGGCACTTCGAACCGGCGCAGTGACGTTGGCCACCACCCTCACCGTCGCAGCATGCGGACTCGGACAGGCGGTGACGGATAGCACGGTGGGCGCGGCGAAATGGGCGTTCACCACGCAGATCAAGACAATGAACCTGGATCTCGTCAGCCGGTCGTCATTGAACCGGAACGGCGCTGGGCAATCGTTGTCGACCGTGGTGCGGATCTATCAGCTGAGGACGCCGCAGGCGTTCGAGCAGCTTGACTACATGCAACTGCAGACGAACGATCTCGAGGCGCTAAGGCCCGATCTGCTGGCGACGAGAGATGTGGTGCTACGGCCCGATGCGAGCGCAAGCGTCACCGAACCGATGAATAGCGGCACGGAGTATGTTGGCGTCGTCGCGTTTTTCCGCGATGCGGGCAAGGATTCGACCTGGAAGCTCGTGGTACCGAAGAAGCAGTGGAAGCAGACCGACCCGGTGAAGATCGAGGTGCGCGACAACGCCCTGCAACTGGCGGGCGCAAAAAACGAAGCCATAGCGGGACGCGCCGCAGCAGAGCGTCCCGAATCCACCAAGGCAAAAGCCAGCCGCGGTGACGGAATACGGAACACGACCAGGGTGAGCGTTCAGGGGAGGCAGGGTACGGGCGCGGCACGCCCGCATCAAGTGCGGCGATGCAGCGCGCCGTGGCGGGCATTTGATGCGCCGGGTAATATCGTTTGAGAAAGCGCTTACTTGAAGTCGGCTATAAGCCCCGATAGAATCGACGTCAATCATCCGCACCAGCGGCATCCGATCGAGGACATTCCCCCCATGGCTGACCACTCAGACGGCAACGCGAAAACGGGCCTGCGCAAAGGCCTGACCAACTACGGCGACGAAGGCTTTTCGTTGTTCTTGCGGCGCGCTTTCATCAAAGGCGCCGGTTATACGGACGACGCGCTGTCGCGTCCGATCGTTGCAATCGCGAATACGGGCAGCGCGTACAACCCGTGTCACGGCAATGCGCCGCAGCTGATCGAGGCGATCAAGCGCGGCGTGCAGCTGGCGGGCGGCCTGCCGGTCGAATTTCCGACCATCTCGATTGCGGAAAGCTTTTCGCACCCGACCAGCATGTATCTGCGCAATCTGATGTCGATGGATACGGAAGAAATGATCCGCGCACAGCCGATGGACGCGGTGGTGCTGATCGGCGGCTGCGACAAGACCGTGCCCGCGCAGCTGATGGGCGCGGCCGCGGCCGGCGTGCCCGCCATTCAGCTCGTGACGGGCGCGATGCTCACGGGTTCGCATCGCGGCGAGCGCGTCGGCGCATGCACCGACTGCCGGCGCTTCTGGGCGAGCTTTCGCGCCGACCAGATCGACGAAGCCGAAATCGACGCCGTGAATACGCAGCTCGTCGCCACGGTCGGCACCTGTTCGGTGATGGGCACCGCAAGCACGATGGCCTGCATCGCCGAGGCGATGGGCATCATGCTGCCGGGCGGCGCGTCGCCGCCGGCCGTCAGCGCGGACCGCATCCGCATCGCCGAGCGCACGGGCACGCAGGCAGTCGCGATGATCAAGGCCGGCCTGACGCCGGCAAAAATCCTGACGCCGAAGGCGATCGAAAACGCGCTGCGCGTGCTGCTTGCGATCGGCGGGTCGACCAACGGCATCATTCACCTGACCGCGATCGCGGGGCGCCTCGGCATCCGCATCGACCTCGATTCGCTCGACCGGATGGCGCGCGAAACGCCGGTGCTCGTCGACCTGAAGCCGTCGGGCCAGCATTACATGGAAGACCTGCATCGCGCGGGCGGGCTCGTCACCGTGATGCGCGAAATGAAGCATCTGTTGCACCTCGACGCGCTGACGGTCACGGGCCGCACGCTCGGCGAGGAGCTCGACGCGGCGCCCGCGCCGTTCAAACAGGATGTCGTCCGGCCGCTCGCGCAGCCGGTCTATCCGCAAGGCGGCATCGCCGTGCTGCGCGGCAACCTCGCGCCCGGCGGCGCGATCATCAAGCAGTCCGCCGCGAATCCGCAATTGATGGAGCACGAAGGGCGGGCCGTCGTATTCGAAGACGCGCAAGACCTCGCCAACCGCATCGACGACCCCGCGCTCGACGTGAGCGCGCACGACGTGCTCGTGCTCAAGCGCATCGGGCCGGTCGGCGCGCCGGGCATGCCCGAGGCCGGCTATATCCCGATTCCGCGCAAGCTCGCGCGCGAGGGCGTGAAGGACATGGTGCGCATTTCCGATGGCCGTATGAGCGGCACGGCGGCCGGAACGATCGTGCTGCACGTCACGCCCGAAGCGGCGATCGGCGGACCGCTTGCGATCGTGCGCAGCGGCGACCGCATCCGGCTTTCGGTGCAGCAGCGCTCGATCGAACTGCTGCTGTCCGACGCCGACATCGCCGCGCGCCTTGCCGCGTTACCGCCTCGCGCAGCGGATCCCGAAGCACGCGGCTATCGGAAGCTGTTCCTCGAGACGATCATGCAGGCCGACGACGGCTGCGATTTCGATTTCCTGCGCGCGCCGAGAGTGGTCGCGACGGTGCCGGGCGGCGGCAACAAGGCCTGATAGCACAGGGCATCGCCGCGGCGAATGGCGGCGGCGCGTGCACGACGCGATGGACGCAGCGGCATCACAGCAACAAGGGATAGGGAGACAAGCGAATGACACGGGTTCTGATCACGGGCGCGGCGGGCCATATCGGCCGCGCACTGCGTGCCGGTTTGCGCGGCCAGTATCGGCTGCGCCTCGCGGACATCGCGCCGCAAGCGCCGGCCGGCGACGGCGAGGAAATCGTCAGGACGGACATCACGCGCCTCGCCGATCTGCTGCCCGCGATGCAGGGCGTCGACGTCGTCGTGCATCTGGCCGGCATTCCCGATGAAGACAGCTGGGAGAAAATCCGCGACATCAATATCGACGGCTGCTACAACGTGTTCGAAGCGGCGCGGCAAGCGGGCGTGAAACGCGTGATTTTCGCGAGCTCGAATCATGCGGTCGGATTTCATCGGCGCGACCGCATGATCGACGATACGGTCGCGCCGCGCCCCGACAGCCGCTATGGCGTATCGAAGGTGTTCGGCGAAGCGCTCGGCAGGCTGTATGCGGACAAGCACGCGATGTCGGTGGCCTGCCTGCGTATCGGCTCGTTTCGCGCCGACGACACGCCGACCATGCCGCGCCATTTGTACACGTGGATCAGCCATCGCGACATGGTGCAGTTGACGAAGCGCTGCATCGATTATCCCGACTATCACTTCGTGATCGTGTACGGCGTATCGAACAATGCGCGCAACCGCTGGAGCAATGCGAACGCGCGTTTTCTCGGTTACGAGCCCGAAGACGATGCCGAAGCGAGCGCCGCTGCACGCATTGCCGCAGCCGGGGCGCGCGAAGATGCGCGCGAGGCGCTGTTTCATGGCGGCTTCGGCTGCATCGTCGAATTCGACGGCGACGTGAAGCGCATCGACTGAGATCCGGTTGTCGTTCTGCTCAAGCGCATCGCACCGTATGCGCCGACCTCGACCCATGAACTGACGTGCTACAAAATCCGGCACTGCAGAATTCGCGCTATAAAATGCCGCTCGTAGGGGCGCGGTGCGCGCCTCGCGGGACAAGACCGGGCTGGGTGCAACGTTGACTGCAGAAATAAAAAAGCGCGCGCCGCGCCGCAAATCGAACGCGATTTCCGTACTGGATGTCGCCCGCGCCGCGGGCGTTTCCACGGCGACCGTCTCGCGCGTGCTGAACGGCAACGCGACGGTCGCGGCCGACTTGCGGCAGCGCGTGCGCGATATCGCCGATCAGCTCGGCTATACGCCGCATGCGGCGGCGCGTGCGCTGGCGTCGCAGCGTTCGAAGACGATCGGCGCGGTGATTCCGTCGCTCGAAAACCAGAACTTCGCGCTTGGCGTATTCGCGCTGCAAAAGCGTATCGGCGAAGCCGGCTATACGCTGCTGCTCGGCTGCTCGTATTACGACCAGCAGGACGAGCTCAAGCAGGTGCGCGCGCTGATCGCGGACGGCATCGCGGGCCTGATGCTGGTTGGCCGCAGCCATTCGCCCGCACTTTACGAACTGATCGCGAAGGAGCAGATTCCGCTCGTCAACGGCTGGACTGTCGACCACGACCACCCGTATGTCGGTTTCGACAATGTCGCGGTCGGCCGGCGTCTCGCCGACTATCTGCTCGACCTCGGTCACACGCGCTTCGGCATGATCACGCAGATGACCCAGCACAGCGACCGCGCGGCGGACCGCATTATCGGCGTGCGCGCCGCGCTGCAAGCGCGCGGCTTGCAGCTGCGCCACGAGCATCTGATCGAAATGCCGCACAAGATCATCGAAGGGCAGATGGCGATGAAAGCGTTGATGCAAGGTCCGGAGCGGCCGACAGCCGTGATTTGCGGCACCGATCTGCTGGCGATCGGCGCGCTCGCCGAAGCGCATGAAGCGGGTATCGAGGTGCCCGGCGAACTGTCGATCGCGGGGATCAACGATATCGAGGTATCGAGCTTCACGACGCCGCCGCTCACGACCATGCGCCTTGCCGCCGACGAAATCGGCACGCGCAGCGCCGACTATCTGCTGGCGCGTATCGAAGGGCGCCCCGTCAGTTCGCAGAACATCGTGCCGACCGATCTGATCGTGCGCGGCACGACGGGGCCGCTGCGCAAGGGGTAGGCCGCGAGGGGCGGGCGGGGCCCGGTTATCGAAAACTTTGAGGCTCAGCGCGAAATCATTGAGCTTTCAGGCGTTTGCGTTTATCAGTAGACTACGTTCCATTCAATCAGGCTCAAATCAAGCCCCAGTCACAATCCGATAGCGTTCAGAGATTTCGATGACAGATACGACACAAGGCGCGATGCCGCCTTTCCATCTCGCATTTCCGGTCCATAGCCTCGCGGCAGCGCGTGAGTTTTACGGCGAATTGCTCGGCTGCCCGGAAGGTCGCAGCTCGCCCGAGTGGGTCGACTTCAACTTCTACGGTCACCAGATCGTCGCGCATCTGTCGCCCGACGAAGCAGGTCACCGCGCGACGAATGCGGTCGACGGCGATGCGGTGCCGGTGCGCCATTTCGGCGTCGTGCTGTCGATGCAGCAATGGCAGTCGCTGGCCGACAAGCTGAAAGCGGCGGGCACGAAGTTCATCATCGAGCCGCATATCCGCTTCAAGGGCGAAGTCGGCGAACAGGCCACGATGTTCTTCCTCGATCCGTCGGGCAATGCGGTCGAGATCAAGTCGTTTGCCAATATGGCGTCGCTGTTCGCGAAGTAACGGCAGACCCGGCCGGACTCCTTCAAATCTCCTTCACGCTGTTTCAACCGCACCGTCTTGCATTCGTGAAGCGGTGCGGTGCTTCGCAATTCGCATCGTGCCGTTGCGTCGCGCGCGTACGCTCGACATCGCATGCCGCCTCCATGCGAGATGACGATGACGAGCGCCTCTACCGATACCACCGATTCAACCGGTTCCACCGCGTTTTCCTCACCGGACCCGCGGTCCGCTCGCGCTGCGCGAGTGCACAGCGCGGATACGACCTTCGACTTTATCGTCTGCGGTTCGGGCAGTTCGGGCGCCGTTGTCGCACGGCGTCTCGCCGAGCACCCGGAGTTGCGCGTGCTGCTGCTCGAAGCGGGCGGCACGGACGAGGTCCCCGCGGTCATCGACAGCACGGCGTGGCCCATGCTCAGGCGCAGCGAGCAGAACTGGCTATTTCGCGCGACGCCGAACGCGAATCTGAACGGCCGCATGATTCCGATGGCGATGGGCAAGGTGCTCGGCGGCGGCGCGAGCATCAACGTGATGGCCTGGGCGCATGGGCATCAGGCGGACTGGGACGATCTCGCCAAAGCCACCGAAGACGACGGCTGGAGCTATGAATCGGTGCTCGCGATCTATCGCCGCATCGAAGACTGGCACGGCGAGCCGGACCCGCGGCGGCGCGGGCAGGGCGGTCCGCTGTTCGTGCAGCCGGCGCCCGATCCGCATCCGATCGCCGCCGCTGGCCTCGAAGCGTTTGCGCGCGCCGGCGTGCCGACGGTCGCCGATCATAACGGTGCGATGATGGAAGGCGACGGCGGCGCCGCGTTCACGAACGTGTGCGTGCGCGAGGGGCGCCGGCAGTCCGTGTATCGCGCGTATGTGCACCCGTTTCTGCAGTCGCCGGGCTCACGGTCGAATCTCGTCGTGCTGCCGCAGGCGCTCGTGATGCGGCTCACGTTCGACGGCGCCGCAGTGACCGGCGTCGAATATCTGCGCCACGGCGAACTGAAACGCGTGCGTGCGACGCGTGAAGTCGTGTTGTCGCTCGGCGCGATCCAGACGCCGAAGCTGCTCATGCAATCGGGCATCGGCGACGAAGCGGAATTGCGCCGCCATGGCATCGAACTCAAGCAGTCGCTGCCCGGCGTCGGCCGCAATTTCCAGGACCACTTCATGGCGCCGTGCGTGTGGGAGGCGGCCGGCCCGATCGTCGGCCGCAACAACCTCGGTGAGATGACCGCGCTCTGGAAAAGCGACGGCCGGCGCGATCGGCCCGATTGCCAGACGTTTCTGACTGAACTGCCGTACGCGAGCCCCGAAGCGGCCGGCCGCGATCTGCCCGTGCACGGCTGGTCGCTGACGACGGCGGTGTTGCGCACCGAGAGCCGCGGCCGCGTGCGTCTGACGGGCGCGCATCCGCTCGACCCGGTCGCGATCGACGCGAATTTCCTCGCCGACCCCGCCGATCTGCGCACGCTCAGGCGTTGCATCGAGTTTTGCCGCGACGTCGGCAATTCGGCGCCGCTGCGGCCCTTCACGCGGCGCGAGTATCTGCCGGGGCCGGTCGGCGACGCGGCGCTCGAGCAGTTCATGCGCAACGGCACGGTCAGCCATTCGCATCAGAGCTGTACCGCGAAGATGGGCCACGACGCGATGTCGGTCGTCGATACGCGCATGCGTGTGTATGGCATCGACCGGTTGCGCATCGCCGATGCGTCGATCCTGCCGCGCATCACGACCGGCAATACGATGGCGCCGTGCGTCGTGATCGGCGAGCGGGCCGCGCAGATGCTCGCGGCCGAACACGGGTTTTGACGCGCCGCTGCGCCGATGGTAGCGGCGCACCGTGCGGAAAGGCTAGGCGTTGCGTGCGCCGTGCAGTCCCAGTTCGTCGCGCGCGAGTTCGCGCAGCACGCGGCGGTCGGCCTTGCCGAACGGCGTGCGCGGAATGCGCTCGACCGGCAACACGACTTCGGGCAGTTTGTGCTCGGCAAGCCGCGTCGCCATCCATGCGCGAACGTCGTGCGGCGAGGTGCCGGTGGCATGCGCGGCGAGTTTGACGAAACCGACGATGCGTTCGCCGAGTACGCCGTCCGGCACGCCGACCACGGCGGCATCGTCGGCATCCGGATGCGCGAGCAGCGTCTGCTCGATCTCGGCGGGCGCGATGTTTTCGCCGTCGCGCACGATGATCTCCTTGATTCGCGCCACATAGCTGAGGTCGCCGTGCTCGTCCGCGCGCATGAGGTCGCCCGTGTGGTACCAGCCGTGCACGTCGCGCACGGCATCGAGAACGCCCGGCGAGATCCAGTAACCGTCGCATAGCATCGGCACATCGAGGATCAGTTCGCCGGGCGAGCCGACCGGCACATCGTCGCCGTTGCGATCGACGATGCGCGCGGTTCCCGGCCGCGCGCGCACCGTGCGCGGCGAGCGGCCGGCCACGACGCACAGCGGCGCTTCGGTCATGCCATAGCCGACCGCGAGCGGGACCCCGAAGCATGCCTCGAAACGCTGCTGCAGCTCGATCGAACAGGCATCGCCCGTCACCATGCAGCCACGCAACGAAGCGGTCGCGCGAGCGCGGATCGATTGTGCCCGGATCATCTCGGCGGCGCCAAACGGGCTCACTGCAACCGTCGTGCAGTGGTGCCGCTCGATTGCATCGAGATAGGCCGCGCCGTCGAAATCGACGCACGACGGCAGCACCATGCACTGGGCGAGCGTCAAGGTCGCACAAAGGCGGAACAGACCCGGCATATGAAACAGCGGCGTCGGTGCGAGCGGCAGCGAGCTGCCGCCAAAACCGGCCTCTCTGAGGAATTCGATGCCGTGCGCGATCGAGCGCTGCGTATGCGCGACGAGCTTGGGCTCGCCCGTCGTGCCCGACGTGCAGAGCAGCATCGCAATGGCGTCTGGATTGGGCTGCGGCAAGGGTCGCGTGCTGCCTGCGTTTCCGATCAACGCGTCCCAGCTGCGGCCCGCACGCTCGTGCCCGTCCCCCGATGCCGTGTCCGCCGCGCGCCGCATATCGACGTATGCACGATCGACGTAGAAACGCCGGTCGATGGGCAGCAGATCGGGCGGCACATCGCTCATCGTCTCGTGCCGGGCCAGATGGCCGATATAGAGCGCCGGGCGTAGCCTGCGCATCAGCCTCGCGAGTTCGTGCGCCTTCAGATGGACGTTGAGCGGCACGGTGATCGCGCCGAGCATCAGCGCGGCATAGCAGGCGACCGTCGCCTGATGCGAATGGCCGAGGTGCAACACGACTCGGTCCCCCCGGTTCACGCCGAGATCGGCGAAACGCGCAGCCAGTGTTTGTGCGGCGTCGACGAACGGCTCGTATGCAAGCGTGAGATCGCCATCGACGATGGCAGGCGTGTCGGGATGCTGCGCGGCGTTCTCGAGCAGCGAAGCAATCAGCGTGGGTACAGCGGCCGCTTCGCGCGTAGTCGCGGCCGGCGAGATGGCGTTCATGTGTGGACCTTTTAAACAGTGCAATGCGTTCGGCCTCGGCACGAATCGAACGAGGGCTTTGTCACATGAACGCTTGTCGCCGGCCGAATATTCGATGGAGCGCGGGAAATAGGTAGCCGGTCCGGTTCGAACTCACCGGGCCATGTTGCGAATACCGGTTACGCCCGTTATACCGGTTACGCATCGCGCGACGTCTCTGCGCAAGATTCAGGCAATCGGTAAAAATATGGCCGGTTCTGTCGCTTTCTCGACGCTTTCGGGTCGGGCTGCCGGCCGTATGCTTGACGATGGAGCGTGCCTGAACGACGCGCTCCGGTTTGCCTGTTCCTCTGAATATCTACGCGAGCAAGCGCTCGAAGGAGAGTCACCGTCATGCAGATTAGCGACAACGCCGCCGTGCCGGGCAGCATCGATGCGCCGCTCGGCGCGCCGGACCGCAACGAGCGGTCGTCGTTTCAGGACCTGCTGTCACAATTGAACGCTTATGCGGGCAGCAACCCCGGGCAAGGCCTGTTCAATTCGATCCTCGCGCAACTGGGCATCACGCCCCAGCAATTCGCGCAGATGACGCCGGCGGAGCGCGAGAAAATCGAAGAAAAAATCCGCGAACTGATGAAGAAGGAAATGCAGGCGCAGCGGGACCAGCAGCAGGACCCGTCGATGCAGTTGATCCAGATGCAGCAGCAGGGGCTGCAGGCGGGTATGCAGTCGGATACGTCGTCGTCGCATAAGCACGGGGCGAACGACGTCGCGCTCTGATCATGCGCGAATAACGGTTACAGCGTGGCTGCACGGGCCGGCCGGTATGGTACGGCCCTTACACGACCTTATACACGGTCCTTGTGGCACAGCCCGTGCAGCGGTTTCGTCACGAACGCTTGTCCGCGGTCACCTTCTGCACGAACCGGTCGATCAGCCCGGCGCATTGTCCCGCCTTTTCGTCGAGCGCGAAATGTCCGGCATCGAGCACATGAATCTCGGCGTTGGGCAGATCGCGCCGATAGGCGTCCGCCTCCGCAACCTGGAACGACGGATCGTACTTACCCCACAATACCAGCGTGCGCGGTTGCGTCTTCTTCATCCATTTCTGCCACTTCGGATACGACGCGACATTGGTCCGATAGTCGTAGAAGAGATCGCTCTGAATGTCGACTTCGCCAGGCCGGCTCAGAAACGCGAACTCGTCCATCCATAAGTCCGGATCGTAAAGATCGACGTTCGGGCTCGAACCGAGGTGGCGCTGCCGCGTCGCGTTGAACGAAATCAGATTTTCGCGCAGCGCAGCTTCGTTTGGCGCGCGATTCGCCCAGAATTCGCGGCGCTTGTTCCAGAGCGGCCCCAGGCCGTCTTCGTGCGCGACCGCATTCTGGATGATCAGCGCATCGACACGCTCCGGATGCGCGAGCGCAAGCCGGAAGCCGACCGGGCCGCCATAGTCCTGCACATACATGACGTAGTGCATGAGGCCCATTTTGACCGTGAACGCATCGATTACTTCAGCGATGTGATCGAACGTGTATGCAAACTGCGACGGCGGCGGCACGGCGCTGTTGCCGAAGCCCGGGTAGTCGGGCGCGATCAGATGGTAGCGGCTCGCGAGCTTTTCGAAGAGCGGGTTGAACATCCGCGACGACGACGGGAAGCCATGCAGCAGCAGCAAGGTGGGCGCATTCTTCGGACCCGCCTCGCGGTAGAACACCGATACGCCATCGATATCGACGGTGCGGTAATGAACCTGTGCATCGTTCGTGTAGGTCATGACATCTCCTTTGGCTGCAGCGAATGACGCATGGCTGAGCGCGACGATTGCGGCGGCCGCCGCGACGAGTGTTTTCCACTTAGGCATGTTTTCTCTTGACATAAGTGTAAAGAATGCCGGCAAGCTGCTCGAATCGCACCGGCACGAGCGCAAATCGACGCGCTGCGACGCGATGGATGCGCAAGCGAAATCATAGGCGTGCTTGCGATTGCGCGTGCGCCATCGCGCCCAGGCCGCGCGGCTGCCCGGCGAGCGGCTGCAAAATCGTTCAATACAGGCTCGATTGACGTTTGTATCATCTGCTCTGCAGACATTGCGATCGGGAGTGCAACTGAGGTTGCGCCACAAACGCGGAGCATCGATTGAAATTGCCAGCAGATCATCCTCACACAACCATTCAGAAGATCGCGGCGCCGCGCTGCGTAATCGTTATCGACGATGCGCTGCCGGCCGGTAAAGCATGCAACGCCGCGGCCGTCATCGCGCTGACGATCGGCGAGCGGCATCCGTATCTGGTGGGCGCGCCGCTCGTCGATGCGCAGGACGTACATCATCCCGGGCTGATTCCCGTGGGGATATCGGTGCTGAAAACATCGGTCGGACAATTGTCGAAGCTCAGGGCCGACGCACTCGAGCAAGACTTCGACATCGTCGGCTTCCCGGTCCAGGGCCAGCAGACGAAGGACTACGCGGCGTTCAGGGATGCGGTTAGAGCCGTGGATACGCGCGAGCTTGCCTATCTGGGCGTCGGCATCGTCGGCGACAACAAGGCAGTCAGAAAGCTCGTCAGCGACCTTGAACTGATGCAATAGTCGCGCTTCGCTTTCTCCAGCACGGAAAAAGCGCCGCCGAACCCTCGAAGCGGGCTTTTGCCTATCATTGAACGACAGTCATGCTTTGAAACCGGAACGTTCGATGTCGGATTCCCGATCGGCGCCGCACGCGCGAGCGAAGCGGCCCGCCGCCGCGCCCAGCAGGGCGACGGCCGTCAAGTTATGGCGCGCGCCCGACGTGCTCGACGCGATGATGCTCAAAGGCGAGTTCGTCGGGCACCGCTACCCGCCGCATGCGCACGATACGCACTGTCTCGTGCTGATCACGAGCGGCAGCGTGGTCGTCGATATCGCCGGGCACGTCGATACGCTGCGGCGCGGCGATATCGTCGCGCTCGATGCGGACACGATGCATGCGGCGCATGCGGGCGAATCGGGAAGCTGGAAAATGCGCGCCGCCTATTTTTTGCCCGACGATCTCGCGGCCTATACGGGATCGATCGGCTTGCCCGTGCGTTCGAGACTCGACGTGCGCGCGGCGGTGATTCGCGACGCGCCGCTCGCGCAATCGGTCTATGGCGTGAACTGGTGCTCGGAAGTCAACGACGATCCGTTCAAGCGCAGCGAAACGCTTGCGTTCGCGATCGGCCATATGCTTTCGGTTCATGCGGCGCATCGTACGGCACTGCCGTCGCCGCGCGTCGAACCGCGCGTCATCCGTTCGGTGAAAGAGCAACTGCAGTCGGATCTTGCCGGCAGATTCACGCTCGCGTCGCTCGCCGCCGATCATGCATTGACGCCCTTCGTGCTGCTGCGCGCCTTTATTCGCAGCGTGGGTTTGAGCCCGCACGCGTACCAGCAGCAGGCACGCATACGCTACGCGCAGAAAAGGCTGAAGCAGGGCGCCGCGATCGCACTGGTTGCACGGGAGGCCGGCTACGCGGATCAGGCGCATTTCACGCGTGTATTCAAGCAATACACGGGCGTCACGCCCAAATCGTTTCAGATCGTGCTAACTGGCTAGCACGGCGAGGTTAGCTCAGGAAGGTGAGCCCGCGAGGTGAGCCCGCGAGGAGCCCATGACGGTTCGCCTGGATCTGAACCGAATCTCAGCCTGCCCAGGCATTGACGTCGAGCACCGCAGCCGCGAACGGTTCGGGCGCTTCCTGCGGCAGGTTATGTCCCACGCCCGGCACGATGCGGTTCTCATGGCGCCCGGTGAAGCGTTTGAGGCCCGCTTCCCTGCCGCCTAACGGCCTCACGCCATCGGCGTCTCCGTCGAGCGTGACCGAAGGCACCGTAATCGCCGGCGAGGCCGCAAGGCGGCGTTCGATTTCCGAGAATTGCGGATCGCCGTCGACGAGTCCGTAACGATGCCGATAAGAATGGATGACGACCTCGACGAAATCGGGATTGTCGAAGGCGACTGCGCTGCGCATGTAGGTGGCGTCGTCGAAGCGCCAGGTCGGCGACCACAACGACCATAGAAGCCGGCAGAAATCGGCCCGGTGTTTCGTGAGTCCGGCGCGGCCGCGCTCGCTGTGGAAATAATACTGGTACCACAGCCGATGTTCCTTGTCGGGTGTGTCCGGCTGCATCGCCGTCGCGATATTCTGGATGTTGTAGCCGTTGACCGAAACGAGCCCGCGCACGCGGGACGGATACAGCGCAGCCACGACGCAGGCGGCGCGGCCGCCCCAATCGTATCCGCCGAGCACGGCCTTGTCGATGCGCAGCGCGTCGAGCAGCGCCAGCAGATCCGCGCCGAGCGCGGCCTGCTCGCCCGAGCGCACGGTGGCCGGCGAAAGAAAACGCGTCGGCCCGTAGCCGCGCAGATACGGCACGATCACGCGCGCGCCCCGCGCGACGAGGCGCGGCGTCACTTCATCGTACGCGTGAATGTCGTATGGAAAGCCATGCAGCAGGATGGCCGGCCATCCATCGGCGTGGCCCTGTTCCTCGTAGGCGATGTCGAGCAGGTTCGTGGCGATGTGCTTAAGCATGATGCTGTCCCGAAGAGGAAGCGCCTGGTTGGGCCGCCGCCGGCGCGGCAGGCGGCGCGGCACGGCGCCCGCCGCGCGGCCTCGCGGATCTGGCCGCGGCGGCGCGCGGCGATGCCGACAGACGCATCAGATTGCGCAGCGCCATCATCGCGCCGATCGCTTCGAGTACGCCCGCGGGCACCCACATGATGAGACCGCCGAGACTCTGGTCGAGCGAAGCCGGCAGCGACGTGAAGGCGCGGCCGCACAACGTGAAGATCGGATAGAGATCCTGCGACGAGAACGTAATGATCGCGCCGACCAGAATTTGCGGCGTCATCGTGATCACGGGCGACAGCACGCGCAAGCCCGGGCGCGTACGGCTCGGCGGAGACGGCCGATGATCGAGCAGCATCCACCAGTAAAGCAGACCGCTGACCGCCACCGACCAGTTCATCAAGCGGTAGAGGCGCCAGTCGAGCATGGCCACGAACTGGACCGACGGAATCAGCCAGAACACGACCGACACGACGAATGCGACTGAAATGAAGGTGGGGTTCAAGACGACCGCCGCGGCGATGCGCGCCGGCCGCGTGCGCTGCCAGCGTCGCAGCGCGGCGCGCCAGCGCAGCGGCAATCCGGCGCGCAGCGCGCCGCACGGATAAGCGGCCATCATGATCAGCGGCGCGAGGTGATGCAGCACGAGGTGCTGCAGACGATGCACGAAGAACTGATGCTCGGCGTAGTAATCGAGCCGCGTGTGCAGCGCGACATAGAACAGCGCGAGGCCAAGCCAGAACGCCGCCTGGCGCACGACGCTCACACGGATGCGGCGCGCGCCGCGTGCGAACAGGATCGCGGCCGCCGCGAACACGACGACAAGGCTGAGCGAAGGCTCCCAGGGATCGAACAGGCTCAGCAAGGACATGGCGGAAGGCACAGAAAGAAAAGAAAGGAACGCACGCGTTTGCGCGGCGTGAGGTCGATGGTAGCAGGAGGCAACGATGCGCGAATGCGAAGTTCGTTCGCGTTCTGCGCGTCGTTGGCCACGAATCGACCGGCTTGCCGCCGCCGCCGTGTAAACTATGCGGTTTTTTGCGCGAGGAAATCGTGCAGCTTCCGCAGCGCATGCCCTACGGCGGCGCGCCGCTCGTCCGCGTGCTGGCACGTATGACGCAGACCGGCGTCCCCGCTTCCGATGTCTCGTTGCTCGACCGGCTCAGCCAATGGCTTGGCTGGACGGACGCCATTGCGCTGTCCAGCGCGCTCGACGCCGCCGCGCCCGCATCCGCATCGGCATCCGTCGCGGCCGCGCCGGTCCCGGGCGGCGACGCGACGGCGGCCACGCTCGAGGCGGCGTGGTGCGCGCGCACGCGCGCCACGTTGACCGACGCGATCGAATCGATCGAATCGACGATCGATGCGCACGACGCTGGGCGCGGCGGTTCGGATGCATGGCGCGGTGGTCCCGCGACGTCCGGACGCGGCGTTACGACGCACCCGCGGGAGCGGTTGCCCACGCGCGCGCAGCCTCGGGCAAACCTCGAATCACACGCTCGGGCCGATGCCGAGGCCGTCGACTTCGCCTGGTTTCGTCAGGTTTATCACACGCAGCAGCAGTCGATGGAACACGCCATCGGCGAATTGCGCGGCCGGCTGCGCACGATGCTGGCCACGCGCAGCGAGCGCCACGCGCGCCTCGCGCTCGTCGATGCGACGATGGAGCGCGCGCTCGCCGCGCGCGAGCGCGGCGTGCTCGCCGCCGTGCCGGCGCTGCTCGAAACGTATTTCAAGCGGCTGCGCGACACGGCGCATGCGGAGCAGGCGGCCGCAACTCAGGCTGCAACACAGGCCGCAACACAGGCCGCAACACAGGCGGCCAGCGCGTTCTGGCTCGACACGTTCCGCGCGGACATGCGCGCACTGCTGCTCGCGGAACTCGACGTTCGTTTCCAACCGGTCGAAGGGCTGCTCGCCGCGCTTCGCGCCAGTTGATGCAGATACCTTCGCAGACACCTTCGACGGACACCTTCGGAGCACCATGTTCAGATACCGAATCCATCTCGCCGTCTTCGTGGTCGGCCTTGCCGCCGTGCTGTGGGTCGCCATCGGCTATGCGGCCACGAATCCGCTCGCGCTCGTCGTCGCGCTGCTGATCGGCGCGTGCTACGTCACGGGCGCGCTCGAGCTATATCGCTATCAGCAGGCCACGGACACCTTGATCGCAGCCGTCGCTGAACTCGATGCGACGCCGCCGCATCTCGGCGCGTGGCTCGAGCGTCTGCATCCGAGCCTGCGCGGCGCGGTGCGGCTGCGCGTCGAAGGCGAGCGCGCGGGCCTGCCGGGCCCGGCGCTGACGCCGTATCTGGTCGGCCTGCTCGTGCTGCTCGGCATGCTCGGCACGTTGCTCGGCATGGCCGCGACCTTGCGCGGCACCGGCGCCGCGCTCGATTCCGCGACCGATCTGCAAGCGGTGCGCGCGTCGCTGGCGGCACCGGTGCGCGGCCTCGGTTTCGCGTTCGGCACGTCGATCGCGGGCGTGGCCACTTCGGCCATGCTCGGCCTGCTGTCGGCGCTATGCCGCCGCGAGCGCATCAAGGTCGCGCAGCAACTCGACGCGAAGACCGCGACCGTGCTGCACGTCTTTTCGCCCGCGCATCAACGCGAGGAAACGTTCCGGCTCATGCAGCGCCAGGCCGAGGCGATGCCCGCGCTGCTCGACGATCTGCACACGCTGATGGGCGCGCTCGAACAGCACAGCGCTACGACCAGCGAGCGGCAACTGGCGAGCCAGCAGCAGTTCCATGCGAAGACCGAACTGGTGTACGCGCGGCTCGCTAATTCGGTCGAGCAGTCGCTGCGGCAGAGTGTCGGCGAGCATGCGCGCGCAGTCGGCGCGGCGATCCAGCCCGTCGTCGAGACGACGCTCGCGAGCCTCGCGCGCGACACGACGGCGCTGCACGAACGTGCGGCGCAAGCCACGCAGCAGCAGATGGAAGGCCTGTCGCGCGGCTTTGCGTCGACCGCCGAACAGGTTGCCGGCACATGGACCGGCGCGCTCGACGCGCAACGCGCCTCGAACGAGGCGCTTGCCGAGCGCATGAGCGCGACGCTCGAACGCTTCGCCGCGAACGCCGATACGCGCGCTGCGAAACTGCTCGACGATGTCGCCTCGCAACTCGCCGCGTCGGCGGCAAGGCTTTCGCAGAGCTGGAGCGGCGCACTCGCGCAGCACGCGCAAACGCACGACACTCTCGCCGTACGTCACGAAGCCGCGATGAAGGCGGTTTCGCAGAGCTGGAGCGACGCGCTCGCGCAGCACGTGCAGACGCACGACGCGCTGGCGAGACGTCATGAAGCGGCGACGACGGCGGCTTTGCAGACATGGAACGACGCGCTCGCGGAACACGCGCGAATGCACGATGCGCTCGCCACGCGTCACGAAACGGCCATGAACGCGGCCACCGCGACCTTCGAGACGGCAACCGTTGCCGCTGCAGAGCGAATCGAGTCGCATGCGGCGTCGCTCGTCGAACGTGTCGATGCCTCGCATGCCGCATTGCAGGCGCAGTTCGCCGCCGCCGACGAAAAACGCCTTGCCGCGTGGGCGGCCTCGCTCGAGACGACGGCCTCGGCGCTGTCGCGCGAATGGGCCGAGGCCGGCACGCAGCATGCGGCGCGCCAGAAGCAGATCTGCGACACGCTTGCCGCCACCGCGCACGAGATTGCCGAGCGCGCGCAGGCGCAAGCGCGCGGCACGCTCGACGAGATCGCGCGGCTCGTGAGCGCGGCGTCGGAAGCACCGAAGGCCGCCGCCGATGTGATCGGGGAGTTGCGCAAAAGCCTGTCGGAAAGCATGGTCCGCGACACGGCGATGCTCGAGGAACGCACGCGTCTGCTGCAAACGCTCGAGACGCTGCTCGACGCCGTCAATCACGCGTCGACGGAACAGCGCGCGGCCATCGACGGGCTCGTGTCGAGCTCGGCGGCGCTGCTCGAGCGTGTCGGCGAGCAGTTCTCGGGCACGGTGGAAACCGAGGCGCACAAGCTCGATATCGCCGCCGCGCAGGTCGCGACCAGCGCGATCGAAATGGCGAGCATGGGCGATGCGTTCGGCACGGCCGTTGCGTCGTTCGGCGAAGCGAACGGCAAGCTCATGACGCATCTCGAGCGCATCGAGCGTGCGCTCGACCAGTCGCGCGCGCGTAGCGACGAACAGCTCGCGTACTACGTCGCGCAGGCGCGCGAAGTGATCGATCTGAGCGTGATGTCGCAGAAGCAGATCATGGAAGACCTGCAGCATCTGGCCGGAGCGCGCGCGTCATGAGCGAGGAGATCGATGTCGGCGTCGAGCCGGGCGCGCCGATCTGGGCCGCGTTCGGCGATCTGATGTCGGTGCTCGTCGGCGCGTTCGTGCTGATTCTCGTCAGCGTGATCGGCGTGCAGTTCGAACTGGCGAGCCGGCTCGAAAAGGAGGTGCAGCAGCACAAGGCCGACGCGCAACGGCGTCAGGCGCTCGAACAGGCGCTTTCGGCGCCGCTCGCGGCGGGACGCGTGACGCTCGTCAACGGGCGTATCGGCATCAGCGGCAATCTGCTGTTCGCGCTGAACTCGGACCAGTTGCAGCCGCAGGGGCGCGAGTTGCTGAAGTCGCTCGCGGTGCCGCTCGCCGCGTATCTGCATCTGAACGACGAGATCCTGATGGTGAGCGGCTTTGCAGACGACCAGCACGTGCGTGCGGGCAACCGCCGTTTCGCCGACAACTGGGAACTGTCGGCGCAGCGCGCATTGACGGTGACGCGGGCACTGATCGACGACGGCGTGCCGGCGAAGTCGGTATTCGCGGCGGCGTTCGGCTCCGAGCAGCCGGTCGGTTCGAATGCGGATGCCGAGGGCCGCGCGAAGAACCGCCGCGTCGAGATCGCGCCGGTGCCGCGCCAGGCGGCGAGCAACGGCAAGCCGCAATGATGCCGATGCGTGACCTGCAAATGGGTGAGTGCCATGAGTGACGTTCGCGACACCGCGCCGCTGCCTCGTACTGTGTCGAACGACGCAGCCTGTGTCGATGCGCGGGCGATGCTCGACGGATGGCGCGCAGCGGGCGACGATCGCGTCGATCCGCTGCGCTTTGCGGCGATCGATGCGCTTGCGCGGCGCATCGCGAAGCTGTCGCCGTCGGCAGACGGTGAATGGCGGCGATTGCTCGACGCACGGCTTGCGGCGCTGGTCGCGGCGTACGCGGAGGAGGTTGGGAGCCGGCGCGAAGTCGTCGAAGCGCAACGCGAGGCATCGAAACAAGCGGCGCAAGCGGCGCAATCAGAACCAGATTCGAAACGAAAGGCGCAAGCGGAACCAACAGCGCGATCGGGCCACGCCAACCCGCATCACGACACCTCGCTTGCAGCTTTGACCGCTTTCCTGAACGGACGCCCGGGTCGCGCCGATGCGCTTTCCGACTCGCTGCTGTATTTTCAAACGATGTGGTCGAAGCTCAGTGCGGGCCGGCAGTTGCGCCAGTCGCTCGCGCAGGTGCCCGGTAACGCCGGGCCGCTCAATTCGAACCGCCTCATGTATCGTGCGCTGTCGCTGATGAACGAGTTGTCGCCTGAATACCTCCGACAGTTTCTGTCGTATGCGCAAACGCTGTCGGCGCTCGGCGACCTCATCGGCGGCGGCAGCGCAAGCGCCGCCGAGGAGCCGGGCGCGGAAAGCGAGCCGCGCAGCAGGCACGCGAAAGGCGCGAAGCCGGCGCTCAGGCGCAAGTCGAAGTCCAACTGAAGGCGCTGCAGCGGGCGGGCGCACCAGCGTCGGGCCGGAAGACCAACCCCCGCTGTTTGCGCAACCGCGGAATTTGCGCGATCTTCTGAACGTCGAAAACGGTATCGATCCGCCGGAGGTGTGCGATGAAATCGTCGATTGTTTTATCAGGCGCCATTGCCATACTGCTCGCGTGGCCATTGGCGGCGCCGGCGCAATCGGACCACGGTCTGACGCGCGCCGAGGTCTTGCATGAACTGATTCAGGTCGAACAGGCCGGCTATCGCCCCGGCTGGGGCGACAACACGAACTACCCCGACAACATCCAGGCGGCCCTTGCTCGCATTGCCGCGCAGCAGGGCGCGGCAACGCCGCACGACGGCGGCGGTTCGCCGGCCGGCGGCGCCGCACCGGCGGCTCCTTATCGCCCATGACCGTCGCGTGGCCATGCGGCCGTGCACGGAGCGGGCACTCGCCTGCGCTTGAGTGCCCTGAATTCTTCCGTCGGATTGTTGGCCTGTTCGCGAAGCCGCGCACCGGTTGCTTGTGCATGCGGCACACGTAAGCCTTACAAAGTACGCGTGTTGCGCCGATGAAATCGTGCGTTTACGCCGTGGCGCAGAACTTGCGCGGGCATGCATGCCGGTGAAGCAAACCCCGTTTTCCGCGCGCTTTTTCGCGCGGTCGAATACCGGCCCACCCACGACGAGGAGAGCACTGATGGAAACGACGAAGGCTGAAGGCGCCGTCCGCGAAGCGGTCGGCAACGTGCAGGAGACGGTCGGCAACGTGATCGGCGACGCGGGCGAGCAACTGTCGGGCAAGGCTAAAGCATTGTGCGGAAAGTCACAGCAGCTGTATGCGGACGCGGTGGAGGTCGCGCGCGATTCGATGGTCGAAAAGCCGATGGCGACACTGGCAATCGCAGCCGCAGCGGGTTTCGCGCTTGGCGTGCTGTGGTCATGGAACCGCGGCGACCCGGATCGCTAACGGCGCGGCGCACCGCGTCGATCGCACGCCCACGGGCGTCTGCGATCGCGCGGTGCGGCAGCAGTTCACGCAGTGATGGAGCACGGCCATGTCGATCCATTCCAGAGTGACGCAGTGGGGTAATGTGAGCCGCTTTTGCGTCGAGCGTCTTGGCGATTACAGCGAGCTGCTGTCGATCGAGGCGTCGCGAATGCGTACGCGGCTCATGCGCGAAGTGATCGCGCTGGTCGCGCTCGCGGTGGCCGGGCTGTTCACGCTGTCGTTCGTCTGCATTGCGATTATCGCCACGTTCTGGGCGACGCCTTATTTCATTCATGTCGTGTGGGCGGTCGCCGGCTCATGGCTTTTGCTGTCTATCTGCGCGCTCGTCATGTTTCGCCTGCAGCGGCCCGTGTGGTCGCTCGACTCGTTGCAGGAAGAGATTCGCAGCGATCTGAACACCGTCAAGGAGGCACTCAAATGACGACGATCCACGACGATGCGTCGCGAATCGCGTTGCGCGCGCGCATGGCGGAATCGCGCGCCGAACTGCTCGCCGCACGCGATGCGGCGAAGCTTGCCGAGGCGCGTCGCCAGCCCGTTTTCACCGTCTCGAATGCGCGCGCGCTTGCGGTCAGCGCGCCGCATGTGACACTCGTTGCGGCGATTCTTGCCGGCGCGCTCGTGCTCGGGCCGCGGCGCATCGCGACCGTGGTCGTGCGCAATGGGCTGATCGGATGGATCGCGAAGACGGTGCGGCGCATGGCGGGTCGATAGCGCGGCCTGGCAACGCGTAGCGATCGCCTATCACGCCGCTCTGGCCGTTGGTACTACGCTTCGCACAGCAGCGCGGCCACGTCGCGCGCGCTCATCGCCTTGCCGAAATGGTATCCCTGCCCGTATTCGCAGCCTTTGGCGCGCAACCTGTGCAACGCCTCGCGCGTCTCGATGCCTTCGGCAACGGCCGGCATGCCGAGGCTGTGCGCGAGGCTCAGAATCGCATCGACGATCTTCTCGCTCTCGTTATCGCGCTGCATCGACAGCACGAACGATTTGTCGATCTTTACCTTGTCGAACTTCAGTTCGCGCAGGTGGTAAAGGCTCGAGTAGCCGGTACCGAAATCGTCGAGCGAAACCTTGATGCCGGCATGCTGGAAGTCCGCCAGTATCGTTTTGGCGATCCCGATGTCGCCGGCCAGCGCGGTCTCGGTAATTTCGAGCTCGAGCCGCGACGGCACAAATCGTTCTTCGGCCAGAATGGGCAGCAGCTGTGCGGGCAGGCACCGGTCGTTCAGCTGCGTCGGCGAGATGTTCAGCGATAGCCTGATCGCGGTGTCCGGCCACGCGCTTGCATCGCGGCACGCGCGCCGCAACATCGCTGCGGTGAGCTCGGAAATCAGGCCGAGATTTTCGGCGATCGGCACGAACACATCGGGCACGACATCGCCGCGCACGGGATGATGCCAGCGAGCGAGAATCTCGAAGCCGTACAGCGCGCCCGTCTGCATATCGACGAGGGGCTGGTAATGCGGGTGGATCTGGCCGTCGCAGAGCGCGCGCCTGAGGTCGATCTCGAGCCGCGCCTGTTCACGAAGTTCGCGATCCATGCTCTCTTCGAAGAAGCGGCTTGTGCCCTTGCCCTCGCGCTTCGCGCGATACATCGCGATATCGGCGGCACGCAGCAGCGTCTCCGGGTCGCGGCCGTCGTTCGGTAATGCGGCAATGCCGATGCTCGCGCCGACTTCCACATACAGTTGGCTGTCCGCAATGAACACCGGCTTGCGGATCGCCGCCAGCAGGCGGTTGGCGAGCTGCATCGCCGCGTCCGCGTAGGCAAGTGGGTCGGTTTGCGCGACGATCGCGAATTCGTCGCCGCCGAGGCGCGCGATCGTATCGCCTTTGCGGACCACGTCCTCGAGCCGGCGCGCGATCTCGCACAGTACGAAGTCGCCGGCGGCGTGGCCTTGCAGGTCGTTGACCGGCTTGAAGCGGTCGAGGTCGATCACGAGTACAAGATAAGCCTCCGGCGCATGCGCGACATGGTCGACCGCCTTTTGCAACTCCGCGGCGAGCACACGCCGGTTCGGCAACCCGGTCAGCGGGTCGTGCCGCGCGAGCTGCCGGGCGTGCGTCTCGGCTGCCGTCAGTGCGCGGTGTGCCGCTTCGAGGGCTTGGGCATTGGCGCGGAACACATCGAACGCGTTGGCCATTTCGCCGATCTCGTCGTTGCGCTCGAGTGCCGGCATGGGCACGTTTCGATCGCCCGCGGCGAGCCTCGAAAGCGAACGGGTGATCGTGCCGAGCGGGAATGCGATGTCGATATGCACGCGCGCGACGAGCCAGATCGCAAGCAGGATTGCCGCGACAACGGTGATCACGAGCACGCCGATCGCATGGTCGACGAGCCGGTCCACCGAGGCCGCCCGCGCGTGCGACGTCACGCGGTTCGCTTCGATCAGGCGATCCGAGAGCGCTTCGGCATCCTGATAGCGCGCCTGCAGCGCGCCGTTCATGCCGGCGGGCGCGTCGATGTCGCCGTCGACATCGGCTGCGATCCACGCATCGTGCGCGGCGAAATAGCGCGCGAGCGCGTGGCGCAGCGGCACGATGTTCGTTTCGCCGTCGTTGCGCATCAGTGCGGCGTAATGCGACAGCTGAGCGAGAATCGCACGCCGGTGCCCGGCCGCGAGCGCTTCGGCGCGCAGGCGCATATCGGCGCTACGCGCGAGCGCGCGATATCCCTCGGCTACTCTGAATTCCTCGAGGCTGTCGCCGAGCTCGTCGATCGTTTGCGTGGCCGCCAGCCATTTGTTGTCGATCTCCTCGGTGATCCCGTCGACGACCGTCAGGATCAGCGCCGAAACGACGGCGAGAAAGATCAGAAGACCGCATAGCGCGCAAACGAGGAGCGTGAGCCGCGCGCGGATCGAATTTCTGAACAGCTTCATGGCAGATGTCGGCATGCGGTTTCTACCGCAGGTCAGCGCTGGAAAGCATCACCCCGGTGCAGCAGCTGAAAACGGGGCAGCGTCGGCTCAGGCCGACTTCGGCATTTTCGTTGCGCGCACCGCGTCGTCGAGTTCCTGGAAGCTCGGCCGGTCCGTCGTGAACAGCACCTTTCTACCGAACTCCACGGCAATCGGCGGCGCGTAGCCGTTCAGCGACGCGAGCAGCACTGCTTTGACGCACTGGAACGGCTTGGCCTGCGCGCGCGCCTTCGCGTGGAGCAGATCGGCAAGCGGACCGATGAAGCCGTACGCGAGCAGGATGCCAAGAAACGTTCCGACGAGCGCGGCCGCGATCATTTCACCGAGCACGGCCGGCGGTGCGCCGACCGAGCCCATCGTGTGTAAGTCGGATCGTAGCCATGTCGTTCTGTGAGCCAAGGAGTTGGTAGAATGTTTTGTCTTCCTAAGACCGCTTGGCCTCCGACTTGTGTCGAGCTCTTCGTCCATCAGATCCTGCATTTCGAGCACGTTGACATTGCCGCCCGACATCATGCGCAGATAGTCGACGATAAAGACGAGCAGGTGATGGTCTTCCAGCACGTGCGAATACTTCTGGAAAAGCGGGCTTTGCCCGGGCGCGTCGACGTCCGCCTCGAGCGCCATCATTCCTTCCTTGCGCGCTTTCTGCAGCAGTTCGTAGAGCAGTGCGATCAGTTCGAGATACTGCGCCTTCGTATAGCGGCCGCCCTTGAAGCACGACGGCAGGCTCTTCAGGGTTTTCACGAGTGTTGTCGCCGGGTTGCCGACCACGAACGCGCCGATCGCCGCGCCGAATATACAGAGCAGCTCGAACGGTTGTATCAGCGCCGGTAGATGCCCGCCCACTCCGACGAAGCTCCCGATCACGGAGCCGACTACGACGATCCAGCCAATTGCGACGAACATCTGTTTTCTCCAGGCCGACTATCCGGTGATATCTGCATCACTAACTTTGTTAACGGAATGTGACTTCGCGACTGAAGGGTATTTGATTCACTTTTTTCGCATCATTCCTGTCCCTTTAATCGCGCACCAGAAGGACGCGAAGCGCTTTCATCAGAGCAGGCAGCGCGCGACCTGATTGAATTTTTAAGGGGCACTATTCATTCCGCGCCCGGTGCTGCCGTCATACGGTGCAAACAGGACGGAGGCAACCGCAATGGCTCAAAACCAGAAACCGGAGCGCTCGTCGGCGGGCGCGGCGACATCGATCATCGTGCGGCGCACGAAGAGAGGCGCGCATGATGCGCATCACGGCGGGGCGTGGAAGATCGCGTATGCGGACTTCGTCACGGCGATGATGGCCTTCTTCCTGCTGATGTGGCTGCTCGGCTCGACCTCGAAGTTCGACCGCGAGGGCATTCAGGATTACTTCAACACGCCGCTGTCGAGCATGCTGGGCGGCAAATCGGGCAACGGCAGCGCGGCCTCGAGCGTGGTCGAAGGCGGCGGTCGCGATCTGTCGAGCACGCGTGCCGGCAGCGGCACGCCGATGCGGCAAACCGCGGCGCCGGCCTCGATCAGTGCCGAAGCGGCCGAGGCCAACCGGCTGTCGCAACTGAAGCAGCGGCTTTCCGCGCTGATCGAACAGAAGCCGGAACTGAAAGCGTTCAAGGATCAGATCCGCATGTCGATCACGAACGAGGGTTTGCGCATCGAAGTGGTCGATTCGCTCAAGCGTCCGATGTTCGCTACCGGCAGCGCGAAGCTCGAAGACTACGCGGCCGAGATCCTGCTGCAGATCGGCAGCGCGCTCAACGAGGTCGACAACCGGCTGTCGATCGCCGGCCACACCGATGCGGTGCCGTATTCGGGCGGCCCTGCCGGGTATTCGAACTGGGAGCTGTCGAGCGAACGCGCGAACGCCGCGCGGCGCGCGCTCGGCGCCGGCCATCTCGACGAAAAACGTTTGTTGCAGGTACGCGGCCTCGCCGACGTGCTGCCGCTCGAACGCGGCGTCGCCGATGCGCCGATCAATCGACGTATCAGCATCCTTGTGATGAACAAGGCGGCCGAGCGCGCGTTCTTCAACGAAGCGGTCGCGTCAGCGCCCGCGGGCGGTGCGGGCGCCGCCGACGCCGGCCTTTCGGCAGGGGCCGACAAGCCGGCTGTGATCGGCGTGCGCGTGCCGTAAGCGCGCAACTGAGCGGGCAACCGCGCGGGCAACTGAGCGGGCAACTGAGCGCGCAACGTTCGTCGAATGCGCGCGCACGATGACGAACGACGGCCTCAGGCGGATGCATGTTTGCGCGGGTCGCGCCACATGGTCCAGACACGAGGACCATCGCGCAGGCTCAGTTCGGTTCGGATGCCAAAGCCATGGCGCTCGTAGAACGCGAGATTCGCGTCCGATGCCGCTTCGAGATATGCGCCCGCGCCTGTTTCGTCGCAGACCGCAAGTTCCCGCTCGAGCAGCTTCGTGCCGATGCCGCGCCCTTGACGCGGCGGGTCGACGCCGAGCACGCCCAGGTACCAGTAATTGCCGCGCGGCGGCGCCGCGCTTTCGAGCGCGGACATCACGGTCAGCGCCCGTGCGGACTGCCGGCCGAAGGTGCACACGATGGCAGGCAACAGACGCAGATTCTGCAGCGCCGACAACGGATAACGCCTCGGCGGAAGCCATAGCGCCGCGGCATTGAGCGTATCGGCCGTCACGACCATGCCGAGCGTCGTGAAGACGTTCAGATAGATCCGGTACACGCGTTCGAGGCGCGCGAGGCGCGTGCTTTCGTCGGGCAGCACATAGGCGGCGATCGGGTCGCGCTCGAACGCGCGAGCCAGCATTCGCCTCAAGGTCCGGTCGACTTCGGTAGCTGGGAAGGTCATCGGCTTTCGCGCTGCGTTGGGTTTTTCGTCAAGCAAAGCAGCATGCTACGGCCTGATACATGACGATCATCCTCAAAAAGGGAACCGGGCTTTCCAAAAACGAAACAGCGAACGCATGGCGCGCAATGATCAGAAGTTTAATGCCGGTTCAATTGCCGTTTGGTCGCGGCCCCGACCGCTTGAGAAAGCAGCTTTCGTGCTCTGGAAAGCCAGCATGTCATGGGGCTTGCAGCTGTGGCAGACTAGCTTTCACCACGGTCCGCGCGATCGCGATCGTGTCCCCGCCGACTCAATACGTGCGCTACATCGCACATCGGCGCCGACAAAGGCAATCCGATCTGATAGCGAACAGTTCAGATGTCCTTCCGGTTCGGCATGCTCGAAGATGGCGAGTCCCAGCTGTTGTGGGGCGACGGCGAATTGGCTCTGTGCCGGATGTGGTGCCGGCAGCACAGCGGCGCGCGCGTCGCGTTGCTGGCGGTCGGGCCCACGGCCGAACACCCGACGCCGGCGAGCCTCGAGCGGCTCGCGCACGAACATAGCCTCAGGGACGAGCTCGATTGCGCGTGGGCCGCGCGTCCGCTCGAACTCGTTCGGGAACGAGGCAGAACGCTCCTGCTGCTCGAAGACACAGGCGGGGAGCCGCTCGTGCGGCTGCTCGCGGCGCCGCTTCCGGTGGAGCGCTTTCTGCGTCTGGCGATCGCGATCGTCGCGGCGCTCGGCAAGGTTCATCAACGGGGTCTCGTCCATAAGGACCTGAAGCCGTCCAACGTGCTCGTTAGCGCGAATGGCGAAGCGCGGCTCACGGGCTTCGGCATCGCGTCGCGCCTGCCGCGCGAGCGCCAGGCGCCCGAGCCGCCCGAGACGATCGCCGGTACGCTTGCCTATATGGCCCCGGAACAGACGGGCCGCATGAACCGCTCGATCGATGCGCGCAGCGATCTCTATGCGCTCGGCGTCGTGTTCTATCAGATGCTGACGGGCTCCTTGCCGTTTGCCGCGGACGATCCGATCGAGTGGGTGCATTGCCATATCGCGCGCAAGCCGGTGCCGCCGCACGAAAGAATCGCGGGCATGCCGCGCGCGCTCTCGTCCATCGTCATGAAGCTGCTGGCGAAGACCGTCGAGGAGCGCTATCAGACGGCGGGCGGCGTCGAGCGCGACTTGCGGCGCTGTCTCGCGCAATGGGAAGTGCGGCATTCGATCGAACCTTTCGCGCCCGGCGAATTCGATACGCCGGACAGGCTCGTGATTCCCGAAAAGCTCTATGGACGCGCGCATGAAATCGACGTGCTGCTCGGCGCATTTCATCGCGTCGTCGACGGCGGCGCGCCCGAACTCGTGCTGGTTACCGGATATTCCGGCATCGGCAAATCGTCGGTCGTCAACGAGCTGCACAAAGTGCTCGTGCCGCCGCGCGGCCTGTTCGCATCGGGCAAGTTCGACCAGTACCGGCGCGACATTCCATACTCGACGCTCGCGCAGGCGTTTCAGGGACTCGTGCGGCCGCTGCTCGTGAAATCCGACGCGGAGCTGGCCGAATGGCGCGAGGCGCTGTGCGACGCGTTAGGGCCGAACGCGCAATTGATGATCGACGTCGTGCCCGAGCTCGAACTCATTATCGGCGAGCAGCCGCCGGTGCCGGAAATCGCGCCTCAAGACGCGCAACGCCGCTTTCAGCTCGCGTTCAGGCGCTTCGTCGGCGTATTCGCGCGGCCCGAGCACCCGCTCGCGCTGTTCCTCGACGACCTGCAATGGCTCGATGCGGCCACGCTCGACTGGCTCGACGATCTGCTCACGCGCTCCGACCTGCGCCATCTGCTGCTGATCGGTGCGTATCGCGACAACGAAGTCGACGCGGGTCATCCTCTGCGCAGGAAACTCGACGCGATCCGACACGCAGGCGCGAAGATCGACGAACTGAAGCTCGCGCCGCTCGCGCGCGAACACCTGTCGCAACTGGTCGCCGATGCTTTGCGCTGTGAGCCGCAATGCGCCGATCCGCTCGCGCATCTCGTGCATACGAAGACAGCCGGCAATCCTTTTTTTGCGCGGCAGTTCATCGCGGAACTCGCCGACGAAGGCCTGCTCCGCTTTGCGCACGATGTGTCGCGCTGGCGCTGGGATCTCGATTCGATCGATGCGAAGGGCTATACCGATAACGTCGTCGATCTGATGGTCGGCAAGCTCGTGCGTTTGCCGTTGCGCACGCGCACCGCGATGCAGCAGCTTGCCTGTATCGGCAATGCCGCCGATATCCGCTTGCTTGCCGTTGCGCTCGGCAGCACGGAGGAACGTGTGCATGCCGATCTGTCCGATGCGCTGCGCCTTGAACTCGTCGAGCGGCTATCGGGCGTTTACCGCTTTGCGCACGATCGCGTGCAGGAAGCGGCCTATCTGCTGATTCCCGAAGCTTCGCGTGCCGCGGCGCATCTGCAGATCGGCAGGATGCTCGCCGCGCATACGCCGCCGGCGCGGCGCGACGATGCGATCTTCGAAATCGTCAATCAGCTGAACCAGGGTGCGCCGCTGATCACGACCGACGAAGAGCGCGAGCGCGTGGCCAGCCTCGATCTGATGGCGGGCAAGCGCGCGAAGGCGTCGTCGGCTTATGTATCGGCGCTCAGTTATTTCGCGGCGGGCCGCGCGCTGTTGCCCGCGCAAAGCGGCGAGACGCACTACGAACTCGTGTTCGCGCTCGACCTTCAGCGCGCCGAATGCGAACTGATCACGGGCGACGCCGCGGCCGAAGCCAGCCTGTCGCTGCTTGCGACTCGCGCGAACAATCTGACCGATCTCGCCGCGGTAGCGAGCCTGCGCGAGATTCTCTACACGATGCGCAACCAGTTCGACGAGAGCGTGCAGGTGGCGTCGGACTATATGCGCAGCGTCGGTGCACCGTGGCCATCCGCGGTGACATGGCAAGACGTTCTCGCGGAATACGACGCGATGCGCAAGCGCCTCGACGCGCAGCCGTTCGATCGGCTGGCCGCGCTGCCGCCGATGTCCGACCCTGCGGCGAAGGCGATTGTCGAGGTGCTGACCGAGATCGTGCCGGCCGCGTACTTCACCGATATGAACCTGTGCTGCCTCGTGGTGTGCCGTATCGCGAACCTCAGCTTCCAGCACGGCAACAGCAACGGTTCGGTCTACGCGTATTCGTTGCTCGGGTTTTTCCTGCGCACATTGTTCGGCGATCACGACGTTGCGTTCGGTTTCGGCAAGCTCGCGCTCGAGCTTGCCACGAGACCCGGTTTAAGCCGCTTCAAGGCGCGCTGCTTCAATAATTTTGCCTACAGCATCAATCCGTGGACGAACCATATTCGCAGCGGGCGCGAGCTGCTGCAGCAAGCGCTCAATGCAGCGGAGGAGGCGGGCGACCTGAGCTTCGCGGCCTATATCCACTTTTCGTTGATGACCGACCTCATCGCGTCGGGCGATCCGCTCGATCAGGTGCACGAAGAGGGCAAGCGGGGCTTCGATTATGCGTCGAAGACGCGGTTCGGGCTGATCGTCGACGTGATGACGGGCCATCTGCTGTTTATCCGTACGATGCGCGGCCTCACGCCGCGCTTTGGAACGTTCGATGACGCGCAGTTCGACGAAGCCCGGTTCGAGCAGCATCTGGAAGCGACTCCGGGGCTGGCGAACCCGAGTTGCATTTACTGGATTCGCAAGCTGCAAGCGCGCTTTTTCGCCGGCGACGATGCCGCAGCCGTTGCGGCTGCGTCGAAAGCGGCGCCGCTGCTATGGACGTCGCCTGCTTCTTTCGAGCAGGCCGAATACCACTTCTATGCGGCGCTCGCGCATGCCGCCTCATGCGATTTCTCGAGCGCGCGCGAGCGTCGCGGCGAAATGGAAGCGATCGCCGGCCACTATGGTCTGATCGCGCGATGGGCCGAGAAATGTCCGGCCAATCTCGAGAATCGCGCCGCCTTGATCGCGGCGGAAATCGCGCGGATAGAAGGCCGCGAAAGCGACGCGATGCACTTGTACGAACGTGCGATCCGCTCGTCGCGCGAGTATGGCTTTGTGCAGAACGAAGCGCTCGCCAACGAGTTGGCCGCGCGCTTTTATCTCGCACGCGGCTTCGACAGGATCGGCCGCGCCTATCTGCGCGATGCGCGATACGGCTACTTTCGCTGGGGTGCCGACGGCAAGGTCCGGCAACTCGACGAGTCGTACCCGGAACTCGCCGGCGAAGCGGCGCATGGAGTCGCGGCGGCGGCGACGATCGGCGCGCCCGTCGATTATCTGGATCTCGCCACGGTGATCAAGGTGTCGCAAGCGGTGTCGGGCGAGATCGTGCTGGAAAAGATGCTCGACGTACTGATGCGTTCGGCGATCGAGCAGGCCGGCGCCGAGCGCGGGCTGCTCGTGGTGTTGCATGGCAGCGAGGCGCGCATCGCCGCCGAGGCGTCGGTCGGCGAGCATGCGGTGGTGGTCGAGATCGGCGATGGCGTCGCGCATGCGTCGGACCTGCCGCAATCGGTGCTTCACTACGCGCTGCATTCACGCGATTGCGTCATACTCGACGATGCGTCCGCGGAGAACTTCTTTTCGGCGGACCCCTATATTCGCGAGCGGCAGTCGCGCTCGATTCTTTGTCTGCCGCTGCTTGCGCGAGCGAAGCTGATCGGCGTGCTGTATCTGGAGAACCATCTCGCGCCGCGCGTTTTCGCGCCCGCGCGCGTCGCGGTGCTCAAGCTGCTTGCGTCGCAGTCGGCGATCGCGCTCGAAAATGCACGCCTGTACGCCGATCTGGCCGAACGTGAAGGCAAGATCCGCCGGCTGGTCGACGCGAATATCGTGGGCATCGTCATCTTCGCGCTCGAAGGCGTCATTCTCGAAGCGAACGATGCATTTCTGCGTATCGTCCGGTACGACCGCGACGATCTCGTTTCGGGGCGTCTGAGCTGGATGGATCTCACGCCGCCCGACTGGCTCGAGCGCGACCGCCGCCTGTGGGTGCCCATGTTGCGCGCAACGGGCATGCTGCAGCCGATCGAAAAAGAGTACTTGCGCAAGGACGGCAGCCGCGTGCCGGTGCTGATCGGCGTCGCGATGTTCGAAGAGGACGGCAGTCGCGGCGTGGCGTTCGTGCTCGACCTCAGCGAGCGGCGGCAAGCCGAGCAGAATGCACGCGAAATGCAGCGCGAACTCGAGCATGCGAATCGCGTGACGACGATGGGGCAGCTTGCTGCGTCGATCAGCCATGAAATCAAGCAGCCGATCGCGTCGGCGGCCACCAACGCATCGGCCGGCCTGCGCTGGCTCGATCGCGTGCCGCCCGAGCTCGGCGAAGTGCGCGAGGTGCTCGAGCGCATCATTCAGGATGCGATGCGCGCGAGCGACGTGATGAACCGCATTCATGGTCTCGTCAGGAACGCGCCGACCTACAGGGAAACGCTGCGCATCAACGACACGATTCGCGAAGTCGTCGCGCTGACGCGCGGCGAGGCCGAGAAGGACGGCGTGTGCGTCGTGCTGCGGCTTGCCGAGGGATTGCCGCTCGTGACCGCCGATCGCGTGCAATTGCAGCAGGTGATGATGAACCTGATCGTCAACGCGATCGAGGCGATGAGCGCAGTCGACGTCCGGCGGCGCGAACTGACGATCAGCACGTGCAACGATGAGCCGCGCGCCGTGAGGGTCGCGGTCAGCGATTCGGGGCCGGGCGTGCCGTCGGCGAATACGGGCCGGCTGTTTGCGCCGTTCTATACGACCAAGGCGAGCGGGCTCGGCATGGGGCTTTCGATTTGCCGGTCGATCATCGAAGCGCATGGCGGCACGCTTGGCGTTAGCGC
Organism: Paraburkholderia sp. SARCC-3016; assembly: GCF_031119615.1. Classification (NCBI taxonomy): domain Bacteria; kingdom Pseudomonadati; phylum Pseudomonadota; class Betaproteobacteria; order Burkholderiales; family Burkholderiaceae; genus Paraburkholderia; species Paraburkholderia sp. SARCC-3016. The sequence goes on from NZ_JAVHZD010000006.1 coordinate 176,390, forward strand.
GAACGTGCCGCAAGGCGCGGTGTTCGAGTTTTCGGTTCCTGTGAGCGCAGCGGCGGCGGAAGACGGCGACCTGACCAACTGACCGGCTAGCGCGACCGCGAGACGATCGGACCTTCGCACGCGAGGTTGCTGCACAGCGAGCGGAATTCGACACCGTGCGCGCCGGCAACGGACTCGAAATCGAGCCAGCCGGCCAGTTGATCGCGATGCCAGGCAAGGGCGCGGCCGGTGCGCTCGTCGAGCTCGATCGCGATCGTACGGGCGCTGCGGTCCTTGAACAGATAGGCGTGCATCGGCTCAGGCCGCCTTCAGACTTTTCCTTTCCATGGCACGAGCACCTTCTCGACGTAGCGCATCAGCAGATCGAAACAGAGCGCAAAGAAGCCGATCACGATGATGCCCATGATCACCACGTCGCTCGACAGAAACTCCGCGGCGTTGAGCACCATAAAGCCGAGACCGCTTGTCGAGGCGACCATTTCGGCGGCCACCAGCGTCGTCCAGCCGACGCCGATGCCGATGCGCATGCCCGTGAAGATCTCGGGCAACGCGGCCTTGAGGATCACGTGGTACACGATCTGCGTGCGCGACGCGCCCATCGAGTACGCCGCATGAATCTGCTCGATCGATACCGAGCGCACGCCCGCGCGCGCCGCGATCGCGAGCGGCGCGAAGATGGCGAGGTAGATCAGCAGGATCTTCGAAAATTCGCCGATGCCGAACCAGATGATGATGAGCGGCAAATACGCGAGCGGCGGCAGCGGCCGGTAGAACTCGATCGGCGGATCGAACACGCCGCGCGCAAGACGCGTCACGCCCATCAGAATGCCGACCGGAATGGCCGTGACGCATGCGAGCAGAAACGCGCCGAACACGCGCAGCAGGCTGATGCCCGTGTGTTGCGCAAGCGTCGAGTTCGCGAAACCCTCGGTCGCGACATAAAGAAACTTCTGGTAGACAGCTTGCGGCGACGGTAAGAAGAGCGGCTTGATCCAGTGGAGATTGGTTGCGATAAACCACAAGCCGACGAACGCGATCACGGTGAGGAGGCTGATCGCGAAGCTGCTGCCTTGGCCCGGCACGCCGAACGACTCGCCCGGCTTGACGGGCTTCCTGGCGAGCACGCGCGAGCGGCGTACCGGTTTGCGCGGCGGCGGGACCGCGCTGTCGCGGCTGTCCGGTGCGGCGTGATCGTGCGTCAGCGTCTGTCCCAACTTCGAACTAAACATGCGTCACCTCGTTTTCGGCCTCATGCGTTTTCTCATCGCCGTAGATGATGCTGAGCACGCGCTCGCGCATCGCGATGAAGTCGGGACTCGATTTGATCGACCGCGCGTCGCGCGTTTCGAGAAAGCGTCGATTGAAATCGAGGTCGTACGTGTGCGTGATGCGGCCGGGCCGCGGCGACATCACGACGAGGCGACTCGCGAGAAAGAGCGCTTCTTCCACGCTATGCGTGATGAAGAAGAACATCTTGTTCGTCTGTCGCCAGACGTCGAGCAGCAATTCCTGAATTGTTTCGCGCGTCAGCGCGTCGAGCGCGGCCATCGGCTCGTCCATCAGCAGCATCGCGGGGTCGCAGGTGAGCGCACGCGCGATGCCCACGCGCTGCTGCATGCCGCCCGAGAGCTGATAGATCATGTGCTTGTGAAAGTCCTGCAAGCCGACCAGCGCGAGGTTGCGCACGGCGATTTCATGGCGCGTCGCTTTCGGCACGCCTTGCAGCTTGAGGCCGAACTCGGCGTTGTCGATCACGTTGAGCCACGGCAGCAGCGCGTGCTTCTGGAACACGACGCCGCGATCGGCACCCGGTCCGCAGATCTTTTCGCCGCCGAGCAGCAGCTCGCCTTGCGTCGGCGAGATGAAGCCCGCCATCAGCGAGAGCAGTGTCGTCTTGCCGCAGCCCGATGCGCCGAGCGCGACGACGAAGTCTCCCGAGTTGATCGTCAGGTTGATGTCATCGAGCGCCTGCACGGTCTGCCCGGCCGTGCGGCCCGGGAAGACCACGCTCACGTTCCTGACTCTCATGCTTTCCATATTGCCTCCTGATGTGCGGCAGCGGTCGGTACGCGATGTGCCGCGTTCACTTGAGCTTCATCGCGGCCTCGACATACGCCGGAGTCACGAATTTCGCGTAATCGGGCTGCACGGTGCCGATCTGATGCTGGTCCTTCAGAAAAGTCGACGTGTCTTTCAACGCGAATGCCGCGCGGCTTGCGTTGCCGCCGCCGAGCCACTGCTGCGAAGCCTGTTCGGCGAGCGTCGGGTACACGTAGAGCGACAGCGCCTCCGGCACGTCGGCGGGCGACCCGCCGACGGTCTTCGCGATCGCCGCGGCCTGCGGCGATTGCGCGTTCCAGGCCGACGGATTCTTGCGGTACTGCTCGTCCGCATCGGCGATCGCCTTCACGAATTTCGCCATGAAGTCCTTATGATCCTCGCCCCATTTGCGATCGACCGCAATCCCGTCGAACGTGGGTTTGCCGAGCTTCGACAGCTCGCCCGACGTAATCAGCACCTTGCCGCTTTTCTTCAGCTCCGCCAGGGCGGGATTCCACACATAAGCGGCATCGATGTCGCCGCGTTCCCAGGCGGCGACGATCTGATTCGGCTGCATATTGAGGATTTTCAGGCTCGACGGGTTGATGCCGAAGTGCTGCAGGGCAAACATCATGTGATAGTGCGTCGTCGAGACGAACGGCACGCCGACCGTCTTGCCTTTCAGATCCGCCGGCTTCGTGATATTCGCGCCGTTGCGCACGACGAGCGCCTCGGCTTCGTTGATGCCGTCGAGAATCCAGAAGAGCTGCAGGTCGACGCCCTGGCTCACGGCCGCGGCGAGCGGGCTCGAGCCGATCACGCCGACCTTGACGTCCCCGGAGGCCATCGCCGTCGCCACCTTGGCGCCCGATTCGAACTGCCGCCAGTTGATCTTGTAGCCGGTCGCTTTTTCGATCGAGCCGTTGGCAATCGCGACGACCCATGGGTCCACGATCTGCTGGTACGCGATCGTCACTTCCTTGTCTTCGGCGTACGATGCGTGAGCGGCGAGTCCCGCGAGCATCGCGACCGCGAGCCAGCGCACGAAATGGAACAGATTCCGTCGGCCTCGATGCGGTCGTTCGAAACCACTGCGGGAAAGCCGGGCAAGTAGGGCATTCATGGGCAGGTATCCTGATGGGTATGTTCGCGCGATAGCGGATTTCGCCCGCATCGACCGGGGTTGCCCCAATCGTTCGAAACGGATTGTTTCGAGTATCGTCATTAGTGATCGGCTCGAGTTAGTGCCAGACGGCGACGATCGTTGAGTCCACATTGAGCCTGCCGCAGGTTTCGTCCATGGGCTCTCCCACGGGTTTCCCACGGTTTTCGTGCACTCGCATGGTGCGCCATCAGGAGAAAACATGCCTAGCCGGGCCTCGTCGGTTCTTTGGACCCAGCGCTTCGAGCGTTCGCCCGAGCCGAACCTGAGTCTGCAGGCGCAGATCCGGCAGATGCTGGTCGCTTCCATCCTCGACGGCCAGCTGATGCCCGGGCATGCGCTGCCGTCGAGCCGCGAACTGGCCGACCAGCTTGGCGTCGCGCGCAACACGGTGGTGCTTGCGTATCAGCAGCTCGTCGAAGAAGGCTATCTGATCTCGCGCGAGCGCAGCGGCCATTTCGTGAATCCATCGATGCTCGAGGGGCAACACGACTTCGCGCGGTGGCGGCAAGCCGATGACGATGCGGCCACCGCGCAGCCGGCCGACCATGCCGACGCCGGCGCGCGTCCGGACTGGAGCCGGCGCGTGCCGCGGCCGCCTTCGATGCAACGCAACATCGTGAAACCGCGCAACTGGCAGAACTACACGTACCCGTTCATTTACGGGCAGTTCGACCAGACGCTGTTTCCGACCAACGACTGGCGCGAGTGCTGTATCAAGGCGCTGTCGGTCATGGAAATTCGCAACTGGGCGCCCGATCTGATCGAGCGCGACGACGAAGGCTTGATCCAGCAGATCTGCACGCGCGTATTGCCGCGCCGCGGCGTGTTTGCGAAGCCCGACGAGATTGTCGTGACGATCGGCGCGCAGCAGGCGCTGTACCTCGTGGCGGACCTGCTAGCGAACGAGGGCACGACGGTAGGCTTCGAAAACCCCGGTTATCCCGACGCGCGCAATATTTTTCTGACGCGCAATGCGCGGCTCCTGCCGCTCGCGGTGGACGGCGGCGTGCGCACCGACGAAGACCGCGACGTGCTCGCGCAATGCGACTACGTGTACGTGACGCCGAGCCACCAATGCCCGACTTCGGTGACGATGCCGATCGAGCGGCGCCGTGCGCTGCTGAAGCTCGCGCAGCTGCACGACTTCGTCGTGATCGAGGACGATTACGAAAGCGAGAACAACTTCACCGGTGCGCCGCATCCGGCGCTAAAGAGCCTCGATACGGCGGATCGCGTGATTTACATCGGCAGTCTGTCGAAGACCTTTGCGCCGGGGCTGCGCCTCGGCTACGTGGTGGGCCCGCGCGATCTGATCCGCGAACTGCGCGCGTTGCGGCGGCTCATGGTGCGTCATCCGGCGGCGCTGATCCAGCGTGCGTTCGCCAATTTTCTTGCGCTCGGGCATCACGATACGTTGCTGCGCAAACTGGCGCATGCGTACCGCGAACGCGCGCAGCTGCTGATGGCGGCGCTCGATGCGCATATGCCCGACGCGCGCTACGTGCCGGTCACGGGCGGTGCGTCGTGCTGGGTCGAAGGCCCGCCCGGGCTCGATGCGGCGCGCCTTGCCGCCGATGCGCAAGCGCGCAGCGTGCTGATCGAACCGGGCAATGTGTTCTTTATGGCGGGGATCGAGCAGCAACGGTGCTTCCGGATGGGCTTTTCGGCGATCAAGCCCGAGAAGATCGATGCGGGCGTCCAGGTGCTCGCGGAAGTCATGCGCGAGACCTGCGCATCGCAGGAGCACTGAACAGATTTTCGTTGCTGGCCCAGGCGAATCCGTCCAACTGGAACTACCGCCGCGCGCGCGCCTTACCTAACGTGTCGACAGTGCCATCGCACGCACCTCGCGACGCGGTGCGGCGGTGCAGCCATTCCACTGGAGACACGGTATGCCCGACACGCTCGATCGAGCGCCGGCCGTCACGGCCGACACGCTCGCCGCTTTTTCCGACGCCTTCAACCGCCACGACGCCGCTGCGCTGATGGACTTCATGACCGACGACTGCGTCTTCGACGCAGCGGGCGGAAACGAGGTGCACGGCACGCGTCATGTCGGCAAGGACGCCGTCCGTGCCGCCTTCGAAGCGGTCTTCAGAACATTTCCGGATGCGCATTGGGGACACGGCAGGCATTGGGTGGCGGGCCATCGCGGCGTTTCCGAATGGATATTCAGCGGCACGCATGCGCAAGGTTTTGGCATCGAGGCCGAAGGCTGCGACCTGTTCGAGTTTCGCGATGGACTGATCGCGGTGAAACGGGCCTTCCGCAAAGACCGTCCGCAACAGCCGGCCTGACGCATACGAGGAGAACGCGCATGAAACATGGTGTGATCCATCTCGGCGAGCGGGGCTCGCCCGTGGTTCGCGGCGGCGGCAGCGGCGACGGCAACGGCGGCGGCAGTGACGGTTATGCGCAATACGATCCGACCTACGATCCGCTCGTCTCGCCCGGGCCGGGGCAAGGCAAGCAGTACGCGCCGACCTACTGGGCGGCGACGGCCGGTGCGGCGCCGCCCGACGACGGGCCGGTGACGCGCGATATGGATGTCGACGTGGCGATTATCGGCGGCGGTTATACGGGCCTGTGCACGGCGTTGTTCCTTGCGCGCGAGCATGGTATACGCGCCGTCGTGCTCGAGGCCAACCGCGTCAGCTGGGGTTGCAGCAGCCGCAACGGCGGGCAAGGGCAGAATGCGTCGGGGCGGCTGTCGCGTTCGCAATGGATCGAGCGCTGGGGCAAGGACGTCGCGCTGAAATTGCACGACGAGATTCGCGAGGGCTTCGACACCTTCAAGTCGCTCGTCGCATCGATCGATTGCGATCCGCAGCCGGGCGGCCATTTTCTGATCGCACACCGGCCGCGCATGATGGAAAAGCTCGCGGCCGAGGCGAAGGTCTGGAAGAACGTGTTTGGCTACCCGTCCGAGTTGCTAGGCGCCGAGGCGTTTCGCCGCGACTATGTGAACGATGCGGAGGCGGCCGGCGCGCTGCACGAGCCCGAGGGCATCGGCATTCATCCGCTCAAGCTTGCGTACGGTTACTTGCGGCTCGCGCGCGAGGCGGGCGCGAAGGTGCATACGGCGAGCCCTGTGACCGGTTGGGAAACGGTGGGCAATGTGCATCATTTACGCACGCCGGGCGGCATTGTGCGCGCGCGTGCGGTCGGCATCGCGACGGGCGCTTATACGGCGCCGGGTCTGCATCCTTCATTGCACGGCAAGGTGATGCCGATCCTGTCGAACTCGATGGTCACGCGGCCGCTCACGGCATCGGAACTGGACGCATGCAATTTCCGCACGACCCAGGTGCTGACCGATACGCGCACGCTGCGCTTTTATTATCGCAAGCTGCCCGATAACCGCGTGCAGATCGGCAGCCGCAGCGCAATCACGGGTCGCGACGCGCCGCATCCTCGGCACTTCGAACTGCTCGTGCACGGACTGCAGCGCAAGTTTCCGGCGCTGCAGGGCATCGGCATCGACTATTCGTGGTGGGGCTGGGTCGATGTGAGCCACGATATGATGCCGCGCGTGTTTCAGCCTGATCCGCGGCAGGCGGTGTATTACGCGCTCGGTTATGGCGGCAACGGCGTGTCGTATTCGTCGCAGGCCGGGCGGCGTCTTGCCGAGCGGATTGCGGGCAAGGGCGCGCAGCAGACCTTGCCGATCTTCACGTCGCCATTGCCGCCGCATATGTTTGCGCCGTTCAGGCGCGTCGGGCAGCGGATGTTGTACCACTGGTATTTCGTGCGCGACGAGAAGCGATAGGGCGGGCGTGAATGCCTCGTGCGAGGTGCGTGCGGCGGGTTTGGGTCAGGGTAGTTGCGGGTCGATAACGGAGAGCGCGTTCGAGCGGATCGGCCGCCGCTCGACGTGGACGAGTTCGACAACGTTGCCGCGCAACTCGGCGCAGCGCACACAATCGCGATGACGAAGCTCGATCTCGCCAGCGCGGAACAACGGCGACTCGCGCGCGAAAGCATCGCGGGATTCAATCCGCTGGCGCAAGTCGTCGATGCCGATTCAGTCCGCGATCGCGCGCGTGAAGCGTTCGGCGATACGCAAGCCGATCCGTTGCATGAGTGGACGGCTCCGTCGTTTCAGCGTGAATCGCGTCGTGCGCTGCTGCATCCGCGTGTGCGCATCTTCTGCGCGCGCTCTCGCGACACGCCGGCCTGGGAGCAGACGCTCGACTGGATGGAAAACATCTCCGGCGCGCTCGGCGACAGCCTGTTGAGGATGAAAGCGATCGTCGCCGGTCCTTTGGGCAAGGGCCGCGTGCTGCTGCAAAGCGTCGGCACGACCTTCGCGCAGCCGCGTCGCCTTGTCGCCATCGAGGCGTCCGACATTGCCGCGATCTTTATCGTCAGGGATTGCGGGATGAGCGACTTCGAATGCTTGGACATGGGCGGCGCGATTCGCTGGACGTCGCTCCAAAGCTAACGGAACGGGATTGCGCCATGTCGATGTTCAACGAATTCTTCAAGTCGGCGCTGCTTATTGTCACGACGCTGTTCCCAATCATCAACCCGCCCGCGGTCGCGCTGATCATCTTGAGCATGGTGCGCGGCGCCAGCGATGCCGAATTGGCATAGACCGCAAGTGTTTTTTCGGAAACCGGCACGCATTGAAGCCGCAAATTACGCACTTTCGTTGCTCCGGACCGAACCTAAACCTATAACAAACGACAAAGCCCTCACGCTGTTGTCACCGACCTGCGGGACGCAGACATGGCCCTCTTGGGTTTCAATTGTTGAGGAAATCTGTGGACAGGAATTTACTGAACCGGCAGCGCCGGAACTTTCTTGCACTCCTCGGGCGAACGGGCAAAGCTGCATTGCTTCCCGGCGTCTTACAGATCGCCGCCGCCGAAGTGGTAGCAGGTAGCGCGATATTCAGCTCGTCCGTCGAGGCGCAAACGCGGCCTGGCGACCCGCTGATCGAGCCGCCACAAATACGTAGTAAAAACGGCACGCTCGAGACGACCCTTACCGCTGCGAAAGGTGAACTGCGACTTGGCTCGTTCTCATTTCCGGGGCGAATGTACAACGGCGAATACATCCCACCCGTACTTCGCGTAAGGTTGGGCGACACGTTGAAGATCAGATTCAATAATCGCCTTCCGGACGAACCAAGCAACCTCCATTTTCATGGAATGAGCGTGTCGCCGCGGGGCAATAGTGACAACGTCTTCGTTCACGTGCCACCGGGCGGCAGCTTTGACTATCAGGTGAATATCCCCGCGAATGACCGGCAGGGGCCGGGAATGTTCTGGTATCACCCGCATGCGCACGGTGTGGTGACACCCCAGATACTCGGCGGCATGTCTGGCGGACTTGTTGTGGAGGGGATGGACGAGCGCTTCCCGGTCCTGAAAGGGATGCCAGAGCGTCTCCTTTTCATCAAGCATGTCGAGCATGAAGGACGCGAGGTCGTTTCGATCAATGGCCAGATCAATCCGGTCGTTTCGATCCGGGCCGGAGAGCTTCAATACTGGCGCATCGCGCACATTGGTGCGACGCTGTTCATGAAGTTTGCCCTTGACGGTCTGCCCTTTTACGTCGTCGCCACCGACGGACACGTTCTGTCAAGACCACGGCGAATCACCGAGTTTTTCATGGGCCCGTGACAGCGATACGACATCATCTTCGTCGGCCCACCAGCGGGCGAGTACGCGATGCGCACCATCTCGTTCCAGAACGAAGCATGGGTGCCGCCCGAGCCCGCTCAGCAGTTCATGACGGTCATGTCTTCAGGCCCTCCGGTGCAGGATTCATCCATCGAAGATCACCTGCTCGGGCAGCAGGTTCGTGGGCCCAGGTGGATTGACGATGTGCGCGGTGCGGCGATCGCGCGCCGCCGGACGCTCGACTATTCGCGCACGCCGGACCGGAAGATGTTCATGATTGATGGTCGCACAATGGACGAGAATCGCGTCGACCAGACTGTCCGGCTGGGTGACACTGAAGAGTGGACCATCGTCAACACGGACGAGCAGTTCCACAGCTTTCATATCCACCAGACTGCCTTTCTCGTAACGGAGGTCAATGGCGTCGCGCAGAGCAGGGACAGTTTGCACGATACATATTCAACTCCGCCCGCGACCGATCTTGGGCCGGGTTCACTCAAGGTGGTAATACCGTTTACCGACCCGGTGATCGTCGGCCGTTTCGTGTATCACTGCCATTCGGTCAATCACGAGGACAAGGGGATGATGGGGATTGTCGAGGTGGTGGACGGACGCGGCCCGACCAGACCGGATGGGCCTGCGATGTCTGACATGTGACGGTGCAGCTCAACGCACGAGAGCTTCAGCGACACCCGCAAGTGCGCAGATCGTGACGATGGCGAGCGGTGGAACCTTCCACCGCGTCAGCAGGAAAAATGCAATTGTCGCAATTGCAAAGTCGGGCGTGGAGCGGACTCCCCCGGTCCACACGGGGGAGTAAAGCGCGGTGGCGAGCAATCCGACTACAGCGGCATTGACGCCGGAGAGCATTGCAAGCGTCGATGCTCGCGCTCGCAGCGCTTGCCAGTAAGGCAAGGCGGCAATGACGAGTAACAGACCCGGCAGAAAGATTCCTGCGGTTGCAATGAGTGCTCCGGACCAGCGATTCGGCTCCGCGTGCATCGACCAGCCGAGAAAAGCCGCAAATGTGAACAGCGGGCCTGGGACTGCCTGTGCGGCACCATAGCCCGCCAGAAAGTTATTCGATGACACCCAGCCTGTCGCCACCGTTTCCTGCTGCAAAAGCGGCAGCACCACGTGACCGCCGCCGAATACCAGTGCACCGGAGCGGTAAAAGGCGTCAAAAACACTGATCGCGCGGCTGCCAATTCCGGAGACCGCGGGCAGCGCAAACAGCAGGGCACAAAACAGTACCAGCGCGACAGCACCTGCAGCGCGTGTAACGCGAAATTCACCAGCGTGGGTGGCGCCAGTCGTCGCGATTGGCCGGTCCGTCTTGCACAACCGAAGACCAAGGACGGCGCCAAGGACGATTACGATAAGTTGCGCGTATAGGGTTGTCAGTACACTCAGCACGGCAATCGCAATAAGTGCAATCGCGGCACGTCGATGATCCGGGCACAGGCGCCGCGCCATGTCCCACACTGCTTGCGCAACGACGGCGACTGCGACGAGCTTGAGCCCGTGGATGAGCCCTTGACCGACTGGCCCGCCCAGGCTTGGAGAAATTGCAGCAAAAGCGAGCAGGAGCAGGACCGATGGAAGTGTGAACCCACACCAGGCAGCGAGTCCGCCTAACCAACCTGCCCTAATAAGACCCACTGAAAATCCGACCTGGCTACTGGCCGGGCCGGGGAGGAATTGACACAGGCCGACCAGATCGGAGAACGTCTCCTCATCAAGCCAGCGACGTCGCTCGACGAACTCGCGGCGGAAATAGCCAATGTGCGCGATAGGGCCGCCAAAGCAGGTCAACCCGAGCTTGAGAAATACAGCGAGAACTTCAGGCGCGGCAGCCGCTCGAGCATGACGCGAGGAGGTAATACCTGATTCCATAAGATCCCTGTTTCAGCGCTTGTCGCGTGCAGCCTATCCTTTTTCGAACAATTCCCCGAAAAGTTCGCGAACCTTGAGCTTTGCTGCCGTCAACGCCCGTCGTCCTGAAGCGGTGATGCGGTAGACCCGGCGGCCGCTCCGTCCGGAACGCTCCATCGTCGACTTCAGGTACCCCTTTTTCTCCAGGCCATGCAGAACAGGGTAGAGGGTACCGGGACTCATCCTGTAACCGTGCCGCGCGAGCTCTTCAATCATCGCGAGGCCATACACAGCTTCTTCAGAAGCATGGTGAAGCACATGAAGGCGAATCAGACCTGCATAAAGATCCCGATCGTCCATGACGTTATGGCATCTCGATATCGAAGTTCGATTATGAAGTAATCATACGCTGAAGAGCCGCAAAGGGTCAACGTCAGAGCCGGCGCGGAGTCTCGAAGGCGCGCCCAGCCACCTCGCACATGAAGAACTCGCGTACTTGCGATTAATTGAAACGTCACACCGTAGGACACATACTCCAGGGTGCTACATGACGATCGGTGAACTGGGCAGTTCCTCGCGCGGCGGGCGACTTGCCGGGAAGCGGGCCTTTAGTAGCTGCGTGACCTGTTCAATACCCCGGACTGCGCCATTTTGATAGTCTCTCTGAAGTCGGCTTCCATGGCTCGGCAAACGGGTTCCCATTCTTCCATGTCGACCTTCGCGTGGATGCCCCGGTCGGCGATAATTTCCACGTCGCGATCAGCAAGGAGCAGATAGATCAGGATGCCTGCATCGACGACCCGTGCCGTCAAAGGCGGTATCGATGCGTCGGCGCGTGCGTTAATGGCGATAAACGCCAGGACCAGACAAACGAGCGGAAACAGTGTGCGGAAAATCTTCAATTGCTGCCTCCACCGGAGGACGGGGCAACGGCATTGACCCACATCAAACAGTGTTTCGTTCGCTGGTCGTACAGTGGTCATCGGATTCATCCGCAGTTGCCAGCGTGCTCACAGACTCCGATGTAATCCCTCGAAGCAGGCCATAAACAATGCTCGTAGCGATGGGAATGCAGACCGCAAATCTGTGGAGAACCGGCATGTGACGCCACCGTCGATGGAGATGACAATGATGGACACCCCACACGACTCACGCCCGTTCTGGAAGTCGCGCTCCGCGATGGTGGCGCTCGTATTTGCAGCCATCGCGCTGTTCCTGCTTTTCTCCGAACATCGAGCGCATTTCCTCGGCGCGCTGCCTTATCTGTTGCTGCTCGCATGCCCTCTGATGCACGTTTTCATGCACCACGGCCATGGACACGGGCATACCGGTTCGACAGCAAACGAAGACACGGCTGATTCGGAAGGCAATCATGAGCAGCATCGGTAACGGCTATGGCCTCTGGAGCCTGGTCGCCGTCAATTCACTGGTCTTCATCATCTTCGCTTTCAGCTTCTTCAAGCCGACGACAAAGCGAGACTGGCGCACCCTTGGCGGATTTTCCGCATTCATCGTTGCGCTGTTTGCCGAGATGTACGGATTTCCGCTGACCATCTATCTGATGTCCGGCTGGCTACAGACAAGGTTTCCCCAGACCAACCTGTTCTCGCACGACTCGGGTCACATCTGGTGGATGCTGACAGGTCGGCAAGGGAACCCGCATCTTGCCCTGCCGCACATTCTCAGTCTCGTAATCATATTCGGCGGATTCTATCTGCTGGCGACAGCATGGCATGTGCTTTATGAAGCGCAACGCAACCGCAGACTCGCGACCACGGGTCCTTACGCGAAGATACGTCATCCGCAGTATGTCGGGTTCGTGCTCGTCATGTTCGGCTTCCTTCTGCAATGGCCGACCCTTGTCACGCTCGTGATGTTTCCTCTGCTGGTCTTCATGTACGTGCGGCTTGCCATCCATGAAGAGCGGGAATCGGACGCCCGGTTCGGACAGGCATGGCGAGACTACGCAACACACACACCACGGTTTGTACCGCGGCTCTCAAGAGGCGATACAGTACACATTCAGTGAGAGCGAGGGGACGCGACGATGTCGGGGTCACACGTGCATCAGGGCAAAGACGGTTATCTCCTGACGAACCATGTATCCGACGCGGTAGACCCGGTTTGCGGTATGCGGGTGACCAGCGACTCAGCGCATCACCTCGTCTATCGGGGACAGCCGTACTATTTTTGCAGCAGCAAATGTCTGACCGCGTTTCAGGCAATGCCTGACCGATACGCGCAGCCATCTTCGAACGTAGCTCCCCCGAGCGGCCCGGGCATCATTTACACGTGCCCGATGCATCCTCAGATACGGGCGTCGGCGCCGGGCGCATGCCCGATTTGCGGGATGGCGCTTGAACCTCTTACGCCCGCCGCGACAGAAGAACGCAACGTCGAACTGGAATCGATGACCCGACGCTTCTGGATTGGACTCGTATTGTCGATTCCGCTGCTGCTGATGACGATGGGCCGGATGATTCTGCCGTTCGACATTGGCGCGGTGCTCGACGGCCTGTTCCCGGGATGGCCACACTGGATGAAGGCCTCATGGTCCCAGTGCGTTCAGGCAGTACTGGCTACGCCCGTCGTGCTGTGGGGTGGCTGGCCGTTTCTGGTTCGCGGCTGGAAGTCGTTCATGACGTGGCAGCTGAACATGTTTAGCCTTATCGGGCTGGGCGTGGCTGCTGCGTACGCATTCAGCGCATTCGCGCTGTTCTTTCCTGACGCATTGCCAGAAGCGTTCGGAAGTGGGCATGAATTGCCACTGTATTTCGAGGCGGCGGCTGTCATCGTGACGCTGGTGCTCCTCGGTCAGGTGCTCGAGCTTCGCGCGCGCTCGCGTACGTCGAGCGCGATACGAGACCTGCTCAGGCTTGCCCCAAACTCGGCCGTCCGCGTCCGGCAGGATGGCCTCGAGGAGACTGTTCCCCTCGAGGCCGTCGTCGTGGGCGACTCGCTGCGAGTAAAACCTGGTTCGAAGGTACCGGTCGACGGTGTCGTTATCGATGGACGCTCCAGCGTCGACGAATCAATGATTACAGGAGAATCGATTCCCGCGGAAAAGCTGGCTGGAAGCAAGGTGACCGGTGCCACGGTTAACCAGACGGGGACGTTCGTGATGCGTGCCGAGAAGGTGGGCTCCGACACGCTCCTCGCGCGTATTGTGAAAATGGTCGCCGAGGCCGGTCGCTCACGCGCGCCCATCCAGAAACTGGCTGACCAGGTCTCCGGCTGGTTCGTACTCGCGGTCATTGGCATTGCGGTCGTATCGTTCCTGATCTGGGCCGTTGCGGGTCCTGCCCCGGCCCTCGCGAACGCGCTGGTCGTAGCCATCAGCGTTCTTATCATTGCCTGTCCGTGCGCACTTGGGCTCGCGACCCCGGTGTCCATCATCGTGGGTGTCGGTCGCGGCGCCCGTGAAGGCGTGCTCATCAAGGATGCGGAAGCTCTCGAACTGATGGAAGAAGTCGACACGGCCGTGGTGGACAAGACCGGTACGCTGACGGAGGGCAAGCCGCGTGTCCAGAAGGTGGTCGCACTTCGGCCCGGACAGGAGTCGGCGGTACTTGGCTATGCATCGAGTCTGGAGGGCGCAAGCGAGCATCCACTCGCGCAGGCGATTACCGCCTATGCGAAGGAATCGGGCGCGACATCATCAGCGGTGGATGAGTTCGATTCGATACCCGGCAAAGGCGTGATTGGGAAAATCGAAGGACATGCCGTGTCATTGGGCAATGCGCGGATGATGAGCGACCTGAACGTCGACTGTGCGTCGGTGGACCATGAGACAAATAGGCTGCGGGATGCGGGGCAAACAGTCATGTATGTTGCGATAGATGGAGAACTGGCAGGCTATATCGGCGTTGCCGACCCGATGAAGGACACAACGCCCGAGGCGGTGCGTCAGCTAAAAGCGTCGGGTGTGACGATTGTCATGCTGACGGGCGACAACGAAGTGACTGCGAATGCGGTTGCGAGGGCGCTTGCACTCGATGGCGTGAAGGCCGGCGTTCTTCCCGAGGACAAATACCGGCACGTGCAGGCGTTGCAACAGCAAGGGCGCATTGTGGCCATGGCTGGCGATGGTGTGAACGACGCACCGGCGCTTGCTCAAGCCAATGTCGGCATTGCGATGGGCACCGGTACCGATGTCGCGATGAACAGCGCCCGCGTGGTGCTCGTCAAGGGCGACCTGCGAGGCATCGCCCGAGCCCGCTCGCTTAGCGTTGCGACAATGAAAAATATCCGGCAGAACCTGTTCTTCGCATTTGCGTACAACGCCATCGGCATACCGGTTGCAGCTGGCGTTCTTTATCCGTGGTTCGGCATTTTGTTGAGCCCGATTATTGCGAGCGCTGCGATGGCTCTGAGCTCAGTGTCGGTAATCGGGAACGCGCTGCGACTACGCACGGCGAAAACGTGAGTGCGGCGCCTTTTCCGAGGCACCGCGCGCAGGCGGAGTCACTCATTTGACCTCGTGTTTTGCCAGCCAACGTTTCATTACCGCGAATTCTTCTTTCTGCATCCTGACGATATTGCTTGCCAGCTTCCGAGAACCCACATGTGCATGTTGCTTCTCTCAGGTAAAAAGACCTCAGCACGACCTTCCGTGTATCGCTTTGCGCCTACGCTTTAGCGACCGTCGGGTGAAAACCCGCGGCCGAAATGGCGGAAGCAATCTGCGCCTGATTCAGCGTCGATTCGACCGTCACGGTTTTTGCCCGAATATCGACTCTCGCCGTCGTTGCGGCATCTATGCCTGCAATCGCCCGGCCGCTTGCACTCGCACATCCGCCGCATGACATGTCGGCCTACGATGAACTCCATGTCCGCCTCCGTAGTGGCTGAGAAAACAGTGACAACGTACAGCTTTCCACCGTGGGAAAGTCAAGGACTTCGCTTTTGCCGTTACCCGCTGACACACCCATCTGCTTACAGTTGTCTTGCCCCCGTGCTAGACTTTCCCGCTATGAACTCCTGGCGCAAATTCCTTCTCGTACTTCTGCTTGCACTGAGCCTTCCGCTTCAGTCGCTTGCGGCTGTCACGATGATTTGCGCTCCTGGAACGGTCGACAAGGAAATGACGGCGTTTCACGTGCACGCAGCGGATGGGCACGAGCTCGCCGCCGACGGTGAAGACCACCATGGTCACCATCACGACCGCGGTCCGCACGTCCACGCGTGCTCAACGTGTGCGTCATGCTGTGTTGGCGCAGCATTGCCCGTCGTGCCGATGATTGCTGCTTCATTTGATGTGGCTCAGCTTTTTGTCTCCCTCCCTTCCACTGCCGGCGCCGTTTCCTTCCTGACTGGCGGCATCGAACGTCCTCCCCGGCCCGCTCTCGTCTAATCCCGACTCTCAGCCGAAGCTGCGCTAGACAGGTTTATCCCTGGGACTCAGCACGCGTCTCCAGGGCACTCACGACGAGAAGAACTCATGCGAACGATTCCCGCGGCGCTTGCTGCTGCTGCGGCGGCTTTGCTGCCGCCGCTCGCGCTCGCGTCTCCCGAAGTCCCGGACCCGACTGATGCCGCTGCTTCGGTGCCGGTCGCCACCGCGATATCAGGTTTCGAGGGCTACAAGCCGTACGAGGATGGCGATACGCCAGGCTGGCAAGAGGTCAATCGTGCCGTCAGTCCGAATTCCGGCGGGGCTGCAACGAAAGGCAAGCCGAAAGAAGGACATGCCGGACCAGGCACGAAAGAAACTCACGAGTCCGCGCACGGTGAGGCACACCCATGATGCGAGCCTCGACTTATGCCCGCCCCTGCGCAATAGCTCTTGTGGTCGCCGTTCTCACCGGCTGCACGACATTTTCGAAGGACGGTGGTTTCAGCACCGTTTCGACAACGGCCTCGGAACGGCTCGGTGCCGACGCCGTGTACATCAGGACCGACGAAGAGCGTAACGCTGTCTTGGAGCGCTCCCAGGAATTGCTCGCGAAGCCGCTGTCGATGGAGGCGGCCGTGCAGCTCGCCCTCCTGAATAACCGCGGATTACAGGTTACATATGGCGAACTCGGCATCTCGGAGGCAGACCTGGTGCAGGCAAACCGTCTGCCGAACCCGGGGTTCACGTTCAGCCGAACCCATTGGAGCGACGGTATCACCATCGACAGGATGTTCTCGATAGGTGTGTTGGGCGTACTCACTCTGCCGGTCGCGACCCGTATCGAGTCCAGTCGTTTTGAACAGACGAAGCTCGAGACTGCCAATGCGATGCTCGGCGTCGCTGCCGATACGAAACGGGCCTATGTGAATGCGGTGGCGACCGCCCAGGCTGCGCGGTACGCCGCCCAGGTCAAGGACTCGGCCGAAGCCGGCGCAGAACTCGCGCAGAGGATGCGTCGGGCGGGCAATTTCAGCAAGCTCGACTACGCGCGTGAACAGGCGTTCTATGCCGAGTCTGCTGCGCTGCTCGCAAAGGCGCAGCAGCAATCCGTTGCCGCGCGCGAAAAGCTCACCAGAGTGATGGGGTTGTGGGGCGCAGGAACACAGTACAGGTTGCCGGACCGGTTGCCCGACCTTCCGCAGGATGCACCCGAACTCCGCAATCTCGAGAGCTTTGCAATGCAGAATCGCCTGGATATTCAGGCAGCCCGACTGCGCACGCAGAGCGTCGCGACTTCTCTGGGTCTCACTAGGGCAACGCGCTTCATCAATGCGCTTGAGGTTGGCTACCAGAACAATTTCGAGTCTGACAAGGGCCACGAGCGCGGATACGAAATCAGTGTCGAGATTCCTGTCTTTGACTGGGGCAGCGCGAAGGTCGCGCGCGCTCAGGCCATCTACATGCAGTCGGTGAACCGGCTCGCACAAACCGCGATTGACGCTCGCTCCGAAGTCCGTGAATCGTACGCTGCCTATGTAACCAGCTATGAGGTCGCAAAGCACTACCGGGATGAAGTTGTCCCGCTACGCAAGACCATCTCGGACGAAATGCTGCTGCGCTACAACGGCATGCTGGTCAGTGTGTTCGAACTGCTGGCGGATTCACGCGAGCAGGTCAGTGCGGTCAACGGATACATCGATGCGCTGAAAGAGCACTGGCTTGCGGAAACGGACCTGCAACAGTCTTTGGGCGGCCGTCTGCCTCCGATTGCTCTCTCACAGGCACCGGATACAGCGACGCAGCCTCAACCAGACTCCGCGACACAACCAACCACGTCAGCGCTCCCGGCGCAACCAGCGCCACCGAATCCGGAAGGTAAATAAAGATGGTTTCACGTCGAAATTTTCTTGGCGGCTCAGGCGCGGCGTTGCTAGGCGCGGCGCTGGTCAGTAAGGCTGGAGCCACTTCGCTTCCAGAGGCGCCGACCATGGAGAAGACGTCCACGCAGCCGCCTCTCGTGCCGCCAAACGGCCGCCCGTATACGCCCGTAGCGACGCTGAACGGCTGGACACTGCCGTGGCGGATGAAGAACGGCTGGAAAGAGTTTCACCTGATTGCCGAACCGGTCGTACGCGAAATGGCTCCAGGCATGAAGGCAAATCTATGGGGCTACAACGGGCAGTCACCCGGTCCGACCATCGAAGCCGTCGAAGGCGACCGGGTCCGCATTTTCGTCACGAACAGATTGCCGGAACACACCACCGTGCACTGGCACGGCATGCTCGTTCCCTGCGGGATGGACGGCGTGGGCGGGCTTACACAACCCCATATTCCGCCGGGCAAGACGTTCGTCTATGAATTTGAACTCGAACAGCACGGCACGTTCATGTATCACCCGCACGCCGACGAGATGGTGCAAATGGCGATGGGGATGATGGGAACGTTCATCGTTCATCCGAAGGACCGCAGCGTAATGCCGGTGGACCGAGACTTCGTCTTCCTGATGGCCGCGTATGACATCGACCCCGGCAGCTTCACGCCGCGCGTCAATGAGATGACCGACTTCAACATGTGGACATTCAATTCACGGGTCTTTCCTGGCATCGACCCGCTGCCGGTGCGCGCGGGTGACAGGGTTCGCATCCGTTTCGGCAATCTCACCATGACGAATCACCCCATCCACCTGCATGGCTACCGCTTCGAGGTAGCCGGAACTGATGGCGGATGGATTCCTCCCACCGCACGCTGGCCAGAAGTTACCGCCGATGTTGCCGTGGGCCAGATGCGGGCCATCGAATTCACGGCGAACCGCCCGGGCGACTGGGCGTTCCACTGCCACAAGTCGCACCACACGATGAATGCGATGGGTCACCAGGTTCCAAACCTGATTGGCGTGCCCCAGACGGACCTGGTAAAGCGCATCAACAAGCTGGTGCCGGACTACATGGCGATGGGCAGTACGGGAGGCTCAATGGGCAACATGGAGATGCCGCTACCGGACAACACGCTGCCGATGATGACCGGCATGGGTCCCTTCGGCGGAATCGAAATGGGCGGAATGTTCACCGTTGTGAAGGTGCGCGAGGGCCTTGGTCGGGACGACTACCGTGACCCGGGCTGGTTCAAACATCGGAAAGGGACGGTCGCTTACGAATATACCGGCGAGCTGCCGGATAGCTGAATCCGGCGCCCGGCATGGGCCTCGGCCATCGATTTTTCGACTCTAATTGCGGAGAGAGCGTGATGAAAAACGTATTTGCATCGATTGTGATGGGTTGCGTTGTGGCGACGTCGACAGCGGCTTACGCGGCAGGCGATATGGGCGACATGAACATGGACAGCGGTGCACAACACGGCAACGGGCAGAACAGCATGTCGCACGGAGAAGTGAAAAAAGTGGATACCGCCGCAGGCAAGCTGACCATCAAACATGGGCCGCTCGAGAATCTTGGCATGGAAGCCATGACCATGGTCTTCACGGTCAAGGACCCGGCAATGCTGTCGCAGGTAAAGGTTGGCGACAGGATTGACTTCGTTGCTGAAGAAGTCAACGGGACCTTGACCGTTACGAAGCTGCAGAAACAGTAACGGCCGACGGGGCGCTTCGTACGGTTTGATTCCGGACGCCCCGCTTCTCTCATGGAGTACAACATGAGCACTTCTATGCGAAAACAGTCGATTGGTGTTGTTGCTGCTGCCGTCATCGGACTGGTTCCGGTTCTGGCAATCGCTCACGGAAAGCTTGAAAGCGCGGCGCCCGCGGCGGGAAGCACAGTGGACCTCGCGCCTGACGCCATCCGTCTGATATTCAATGAGGATCTCGAATCATCGTTTAGTTCGATTAAGGTCGTCGATGCCCCGGGCGTGCCTGCGACGAAAGAAAGGGCAAAAGTAGATTCATCGAACCCACGCGTGCTTACAGTTGCGGTTCCGAAGCTTTCCCCTGGCGCATACACCGTTCAATGGGTGGTGATGACTTGCCCGCCAGCTTGCATCGAACGAGCGCCTCGCGGTCGCTTCGCGTGCCTATCTTGCGCAGCATGGCACGCCCGAAACGCCTGATCAGCTGGCTATGCATGTCTGTCTCGCCAATCCGCGACTCGAAGGCTACCCGGAATGGAAGTTCCGCAACGGCGACACAGTGCATACCGTGCGCCTCCCGTTCCGGATGACGGCCGACGATTCGTCCAGTCTCGTCTGCGCCGCTGTAGCGGGTATCGGCATCACGGTCTGCGCCCGCTGGCTGATCGTCGACGAACTCGCCAGCGGCCAGCTCGTGCCGATCCTGCCCGACTGGCAGTTTACTCACGGCGGAGGTGTCCACCTCGTTCGTCCGTCCGCGCGTTACACACCGCTCAAAACGCGCGTCTTCATCGACTGGATCGTCGACAGGTTCAAGGTCCAGCCCTGGTAGTCCGCCCGCCACCCATGGCGCGTCGATCTCATTGAATTGCTGCATCTGATGCACGAGTCAACTGTGGCCAGGGGCGCTAATCTTTCGCGCGGGTCTCCGTAGGATCGAGCCTACGCATCGCAGATGGAGATTGCGTCCGATTCGACGTATCGCTGCGCTTGCCGATTCATACGGAGATGCAACCCATGAGCGGAATCAGCCGTTCCGTCATTCTGCGCAGCCGCCCGCACGGGGAACCGACAGCCAGCAACTTCGCCGTTGTCGAGGGTGCAATGCCTGAGCCCGATGACGGCGAAGTTCTCACCCGAACCCTATGGCTCTCGATCGACCCCTACATGCGGGGACGCATGGACGATGCCAGATCGTACGCGCCGTCGGTGAAGCTCGGCGAGCCGATGACCGGCGAGACCATTGGCGAAGTGGTCGCGTCCCGCCATCCTGACTTTATCCCCGGCCAGATCGTACTTGGTGCACGAGGCTGGCAGAGCCACATCGTTTCCCCGGCATCGGCGCTGACCTTATTACCGGACGGCGGTGCGCCGTGGTCGACCTACCTCGGCATCCTTGGCATGCCGGGCGCAACCGCATTCGCGGGACTGACGCAGATCGGCAAGCCGAAGCCCGGCGAGACGGTCGTCGTTTCAGCCGCGTCGGGCGCGGTAGGCTCCGTGGTCGTGCAGCTCGCGAGGCGAGCCGGAGCACATGTGACCGGCATTGCCGGCGGCGAGGAGAAATGCCGCTACGTGTGCCACGAGCTAGGTGCCGACACATGTATCGATCATCGCTCAGTCACGGACGTGCACGCCGCGCTGCGCGATGCCTGTCCGCGAGGCATCGACGTCTACTTCGAGAGTGTCGGTGGCGCCGTGCAGCGCGCAGTCTTCCCGCTGCTGAACGATTTCGGGCGAATGGTGATGTGCGGGATGGTCGCCGAATACAACGATACGCAGCCCGCGCCTGGCCCGAATCTCTTCCCGGTCGTCCGCAAGCGCCTGCGCATCGAGGGCTTTATCGTGCACGACCGGCCGCAGAACTTTATCGACTGGCGTGCGTTTGCGGCACCACTCGTCGTGTCGGGCGAACTGCGCTACCGCGAACAGATCGTCGACGGGCTCGAGAATGCGCCGGCGGCGCTGGTTCGCGTGATCAGCGGTAAAAGCGATGCCAAGGTTGTCGTGCGCGTTGCCGCTCCCTCGCGGGCCTGAGCATCCGCAGCCACTCCTCGACGGCGAACACAACGATTCCGTTCCTGAATCCTGGAACGCACTTAATGAAGCGCAAAGGAGCAATACGATGGGTTTTCGCACAATCAACCCGGCCACGGGCGAGCTGCTCAAGGAATTTCCGTTCCAGACGGATGAGGAAATACGGATGGCGCTGCACGTTGCGCACGAGCGCTATCACCGCGACTGGAAGCATCGGCCCGTCACGCAACGCGCGCAATTAGTTGCCCGCGCGGGTGAAATTCTGCGCACGAAGCGCGACGAATATGCACGCCTACTCACGCTGGAAATGGGCAAGGTAATCGGCCAGGCCTATTACGAAGTCGACCTTGCGGCGGATATTCTTGCTTACTACGGCAAGCATGCCGGAACGTTTCTGCAGCCGCGGGCGGTGCCCGACGCGCCGGGCGCGGTCATCATCACCGAGCCGATCGGCGCACTGCTCGCCATCGAGCCGTGGAACTTTCCGTATTATCAGATCGCGCGCGTCGCCGCGCCGCAGATTGCCGCAGGCAATGTACTGCTGATGAAGCAGGCGCAGGAGGTGCCGCAATCGGCGCTCGCCTTTGCGCGTCTGTTCGTCGAAGCGGGAACGCCGGAGGGCGTGTACACGAACCTCTTCTGCACCGTCGAGCAGGCCGGACGTTTGATCGACGACTTCCGGATCCGTGGCGTGACATTGACCGGCAGCGAGCGCGCTGGCGCCGCAGTCGCCGAACGGGCAGGGCGCAACCTGAAGAAAGTCGTACTCGAACTTGGCGGCAGCGATCCCGCAATCGTCCTCGAGGACGCGCCCATCGAGCAGGCGGTCAGGCAATGTGTACTCGGACGCATGATCAATAGCGGGCAAGCCTGCGCGTCGATCAAGCGGATGATCGTCGTGGGCAGGGAACGCGGCGCGCAGATTCTGCAGATACTGGTCGAACAGTACGCCGCGCTGCCGGTGGGTGAGCCGTCCGATCCGGCGTCGGCCATCGGGCCGCTCGTGTCGGAGCGCGCCGTCGACGGGCTGATTGCGCAGATTCACGCGGCGCAGGCTGCCGGGGCACGCATTGTCTGCGGCGGCCGGCGCATGAATCGGCCCGGCTTCTATGTCGAACCGACCATCATCACCGATATCGCCGGGGACAACCCGTTCTTCCATCAGGAAGCCTTTGGCCCGGTGCTGTCGTTTCATGTCGTGGACACCGAGGATGAAGCGATCCACATCGCGAACGCAACGAAATTCGGCCTCGGCTCGTCGGTATTCAGTGCTGATATCGAGCGCGCGAAGCGGGTGGCTGATCGTATCGAGGCCGGTATGGTATTCATCAATTCGTTTGTCAACGCTGGACCGGAAGTCCCGTTCGGTGGCGTCAAGAATTCCGGCTTCGGGCGTGAACTGTCGGAACTGGGCATTGCCGAATTCGTCAATCGCAAACTGGTGCGTGTCGCGCAGATAGAACCCTCATGAAAATATGGTGGTTTGGATACTGCGAGCCAAGGCAAAATTGTATTGCCCGTAGGATTTAATGGCATTCGCATGCAAACCACCGAGACCGGCGCGGCACACACCTCGCGCCTCAAGAGGAGAACTGCTCCGAAACATTCGCACTCGTTTCTGTCCAGGATTCCTATGGCAGGGCACCTGTCGTAAATGACTCGATTTTTGTCATTCTGGACGATTAAAAGCCCGTCACCGCGTAGTACGCGATCAGTGAGGCGGATCGGCTGCGACCCGCGTGAACATCACGTAGTACGACACCGCGAGCAGCAGGCAACCGGCGAAAATCGTGCGCGCCGCGCCGAAGCGCCCGGCCAGCGAGCCGAAAATCACGCAGCCGATCGTCAGGCACAAGGTCGCGACCGAGTTCGCCGCGAGCGTCGTCGCGGCATCGAGATGAAAGCGCTTTTGCAGCAGCGTCGGCGTCATCAGGATCACGACGACGATCGCCGCGGTCAGCGTCCATGTGAGGATCATCGAAACCATCACGGGGCCGCCGTGATCGCGCAGCACGGCCTTCAACGGCACTTCGGGCGCAAGCGACTTGCGCTGCCGCATTTCGACGAACACCGGCGTCTCCTGCAGCCAGCGGCGCATGAAGGCGGCGAGCAGGCCGAACAGTCCGCCGATCAGGAACGGAATGCGCCACGCGAGCGCGACGATTTCCTCATGCCCGTAGCGATGATTGACCGCCGATGCAACCCATGCCGCGTATCCGCGTGCTCGATGGGTTCAACGAAGGCTGGATCACCTTCGAAGGCGACGAGGCCGACATTGTGAAGGGTGAAGTAGAACCGGAGACTGTTTTGCGCGCTCGTCTCACAGGCGCAATAAGCCGGCGCATCCGGCGGCGGAATATCGCGTTACCGGGTGCAATCCGGTCAAACAGGGCGCTTCGCAACAGGAGCATATCCACTCCCTCATTGCGAAAGCCGCCCCTCGGTCAGTCGTCACTTCACCGGCTGCCCCGCCGCCTCCAGAATCAGATTAGCGACTTCCTGCGGATGCGAAATCAGCGATACGTGCGACGAAGGAATCTCGATCGTGTGCGCCTTCATCCGATTCGCCATGAATCGTTCGAGATCGGGGTTGATCGTGCGGTCTTCGGTCGAGACGGCATACCATGTCGGTTTGTCGTGCCATGCCGCGACGGTTGTTTTGGCCATGGTGATGGCCTTGCCGATGGGCTGCTGCACCGCGTAGTACTTTTCGGCCTCCGCAGTCGGCAGGTCGCCTGCGAAGTCCTTGACGAATGCATTTTCGGAAAGCTTGCCATAGCCGTCCGCGGACCACTGCAGTCCTGCCGATGCCGGAGCAGCCGGAAACTTGCGCGTGAGCGCCGGATAGTCTTCGCCGGCTTCGGGCGCGCGTGCTGCGATATAGACGAGGCCCGTGACCTTCGGGTCGTCGCCTGCCTGACTGATAACCATGCCCCCATACGAGTGGGCAACCAGCAGCGTCGGCCCGTCTTGCTGAGCGAGTGCGCGCTTGACCGCATCGACGTCCGCGTCCAGCGACGTCGTCGGGTTCTGAACCGAGGTCACATGGAATCCCTTTGCCTGCAACAGCGGAATGACCTTTTCCCAACTGGACCCGTCGGCGAACAGGCCGTGCACGAGCACGATATTGTGCACGGGGGTGGCAGGCGCATTCGTCTCGGCCAACGCCGAGTGAGCTGCGAAGGTCAAAGAGAGCGCGGTGAGGGTAGCGCCGATCATGCTGAGTTTCATGCCGATCTCCTTTCGTTGATGTTGCTGCGATGGTGTTGAAACAACGTGAGGAAAGTCTACGGGCGCGGTTCGAACCAGGCGGTTACCTGGTTATTACAAAAAAATGACGAAACGCAGGGCCGGTCGAGGTTGTTCTCCAGGCGAGGCGCGCGGTCGACATCTGCGCCGGCACGGCAGACCGAAGCCCGGCGTAGTTTCATGGCATCATCGTCGCTCCTCACACCATCGCAGGAGCCTACGCCCATGGCCACTTACATTGTCTTCACGAAGGAAAGCACGCAGGATCAGGCTGAACTCGACATCTACCAGAGCAAGGTAGGCGAGACGTTCAAGGGTCATCCTGTCAAGATCCTCGCTGCGTACGGTCCTCAGCAGGTTCTCGAGGGCGAAGCGCCCGAGGGCGTCGTGATCGTGGAGTTTCCGTCGACAGCCGCCGCGCGTGCCTGGTACGACAGTCCGGCTTATCAGGAAGCCGCGCAGCACCGGTTCAAAGGTGCGCGTTATCGCGCCGTTCTTGTCGAAGGTGTGTGACGTAACGCTGCGACGCTCGACCGGCAGTATTGCGCGACGGCAGAATCTGCGCCGAGCCACGGTATTTTCGAAAGTTACGCGTCGTGAGTCGTTCCCGTTATGCCCGGGAGAACCGTTTGCCAGCCTGGTGTGCGTAGTCGTATCACGCTCGGCGCTTTACGCGGCCGTCGAAATCCAGGCAGCAATTCGCGGCCATGTTTCCTTTAGCGTGCGCGCTCCCATGAATAGCCCGATGTGTCCGCCAGGCACGAGTTGTTGCGCGATACGCTCGGGCGGAGTGCCCAGATATTTTGCGGCATCGAATACCTGTTCCCGCGTCGTGATGTCGTCGGATTCACCCGCAAGGAGATAGACGGGACACGTGATCGCGCTCAGGTTCAACGTGCGCCCCAGTGCGACAAATGTCCCCTTCGCGAGGCGGTTTTCCCTGAAGATCTGCCGGATCGCCTGCAGATACCAGCGTCCCGGCAGATCGAGCGGATTCTCATACCAGCTTTCGAATGCCTCTTCCTTTTTCACATAGACAGGGTCGTCGATGTGCTCATACAGATCGACGTACCCGGAGATGTAATGCTGGTCCGGATGCATGTTTTTCCAGCCGCGCAGCATCATCCGTCCTCGCATCAATCCTCCGCCAAGCTCGACCAGCTCCTCGTAAAACGACTCGGGATACGTGTGCACCATGCGCTTGATCGGCCCGTCGCCCGCGTCGGTGTCGATCGGCGAGCCGGCCAGCACGAGGCTTGCAACCTTGTCGGGAAAGCGGGCGGCGTACATCGCGGCCATCCAGCCTCCCTGGCATAAGCCGACGAGGTTTGCGCGACCACCGAGTTCGTCCACGCACACGTTCAGTTCCGCCAGGTACTGATCGATCTCGAGATCCTTCATGTCGCTCGTCGCCGATTTCCAGTCGGTGAGGAACAGTCGTCCGACGCCATGGGTCTTGAGCGTCTCCATCAGGCTTTGTCCCGGATGGAAGTCGGCGATCATCGCACTGTGGCCCGCATAAGGCGCATCGACAATGGTCGGCAGACCTTGCGCTGCATCGGCCGAATAGTCGCGCAAGACCATCGTGCGCAGGTCGAGTAGCGGGCGGTTCGCGCTCGCGAGTGCAGGATGCAGTCCGAAATGGAGCTTTTCCTCTTCGACCAGAAAGGCGAGATTTCTGGCGGACAGCGCCGAGCCCGCTTCGAACATCGCAAGGCCGGCCGCCAACGGCCACAGGAACGGCAAAACAGGAATGGTGTGCTTTGCGTGCGAAGAATTTTTCATTTCATCGAATCCTTATCGGACATGCAGATCGAGCCTGCCCGGCGCAATCCGTCAGTGCTCCGGAAGCCTGACCAGATCGAGCGTAATCAGAACGAGCAGCAGCGCCGGAATGATCAGCGGCTCCGACATCAGGCCCGCGGCGAGGGCGCCCGCGGCCGCCGCGAGGCTGTACGTGAGCCACGCAAGGCCCGGCAGCAATACTTCATCCAGCGTGGGACGTTTGTCGTGCGTTGGGCTATGGCCGCCAAAATAGCGCCCAACGAATGCATCTGAGAACTTGACCATGTTGTTGGTCACCACCAGCGTTTGCAACGACACGGCGCCGAACCGGCTGACGGTTTCACCCTGCATCGCGAGCGCCAGCGCGAGCAAGGGCAACTCGACGGGGACGCGCAACGCCGTATGTTCGCGCACGATACCGGTCGCCACCAGCACGGCTGACATGATGCAAAGTTCCAGCGCGGGCCGCTTCAGACGACGTTTGATCGCGCTCGCGATCATGCAGCCGACGAAGAACGCCCCGACGGCAAACGCAAGCAGCGAGAAGCGCGCCCATGCACCTTGCGCGAGGCTCCAGCCCAGTTGCACCGTGTTGCCGGTCATGATCGCCGGATAGATGCCGCCAGCGTCCTTATAGCCGATCACTTCCACGAATCCGCACACCGTGGTGAGCGCAACCACGCGGCGCGCGCTGACATGCAGCGGAATTGCGCCGGTCCGCGAGACGGAGATATCCATTTATCGCTCCGCGCAGTCGGGAACCGCGGTGACGGCCGCGAACTCGTGTCGCAACGATGCGCCATGTTCGTCGAGCGACGGCGCACCCGGCCGCACGGCCGGATCCGCATAAGTGCTGATCTTGATCGGGTTGCCTGGCATCCGGACGCCTCCCGCTTCGATCACCATGTTGCGCGCGGCCGTTTGCGGCAAGGCCGCCGCCTCCGCGATATCGAGCAATGGCCCGACCGGCACACCGGCCTCGTGAATGACCTGTAACCAGTGCGATGCATCCCGGTCGCGTAGCGTGCGCTCGAGTTCGGCCTTCAAGGCGGCGCTGTTTTCCATCCGGCCGTGATTGTCCGCAAAGCGCGCGTCTGTCGCGAGCTCGGGCCGTGCAACGGCATGGCACAGTTTCTGGAACAACGAATCGTTGCCGCAACAGATCACGAACTGCCGGTCGCGCGCCTCGAAAACGTCAAAAGGCGCCATATACGGGTGCCGGTTGCCGATTCGCCCCGGCGCGCGTCCGGTTGCCACGTACGACATAAACCCGTGCTCGAGGAACGCGAGCGTCGCATCGAACATCGCAACGTCGACATGCGCGCCTTTGCCGGTCTTCTGACGGTCGTATAACGCGCTCGCAATGCCGCTGAACATGAAGACGCCGCCGCACAGATCCGACAGCGACGTGCCTACGCGCGTCGGCGGTCCGTCCGGAAAGCCGGTGGCGTCGAGAATGCCGCTCATGGCCTGAACGATCGTGTCGTAGGCGGGATAGCTGGCCATCGGCCCGGTCTGGCCGAAGCCCGATGACGACGCATAGATCAGCCGGGGGTTGATCGCAGAGAGCGCGTCGTATGACAAGCCAAGCCGCTCCATCGTACCGGGCCGGAAGTTCTCGGCGAGCACGTCGGCCTTGCGCACGATATTCAGGAATACTTCGCGGTCCGCATCGGCTTTCAGATCGAGCACGATGCTTTCCTTGCCCCGGTTCACGAAACTGAAGTAGAGCGACTGGCCGTTCACGAACGGGCCATACAGGCGCGTATCGTCCCCGTGCCCGGGCTGCTCCACCTTGATCACGCGGGCGCCGAGGTCGGCGAGGATATTGGTTCCGAACGGCCCGTTCAGCACATGAGTGAGATCGACGACCAGCAGGTCCGAAAACGGCCCGGAGGGTCGCGCCGCGGCGACTGACGACCTGTCCATTGAGGTTGCTCCGTAAAGGAAAAGCGTGTGCGTGCGCCGATCGTCAATGCGCGGTGGCGAGTCCGCTTTTCGGATTCAGGTTCTTGAGATGACCGCTTTCCGTACCTGCGCGCGGATCGATCACGCAGTTGATCAGCGCGGGCGTACCGGCCGCCAGCGCGGCGGACAGTGCCGCCGCCAACTGGTCGGGCCGCGTGACATGAAACCCCTTGCCGCCGAATGCTTCGATCATCCGGTCGTAGCGCGCCGCGCTCATCAGCGCCGTCGGGCCCGGATCCGGGCCGCCGCTGCGATTGATGTCGTCGCCGTGATAGATGCCGCCGTTGTTGAAAATCACGACAACGACCGGAAGGCCGTAGCGGCAAATGGTCTCGATCTCCATCGCGCTGAAACCGAACGCGCTATCGCCTTCGATCGCCACCACGGGCTTGCCGCCCGTTACCGCGGCGCCGATGGCATAGCCCATGCCGATGCCCATGACGCCCCAGGTGCCGGCATCGAGCCGCTTGCGCGGTAGCTTCATGTCGATAATGTTGCGCGCGAAGTCGAGCGTGTTCGCGCCTTCGTTGACGAGATAGACCTCGGGGTATGCCGCGAGGACGTCGCGCACCGCGCGCAATGCGCTCTGGAATGTCATCGGCTCGGGGTTGCTGTTCAGACTCGCGGCCATGCGTTCTTCGTTGTGCCTGCGCCGTTGCGCAATGGCATCGGTCCACGCGGCCGGCGCGCGCACCGGCGTCGCCGCGAGCGCCGCGCCGAATGCCGCTATCGTCGTCGCGATGTCGCCGGCAACGGGGGCTGCGGTGGCGCGATTGCTGTCGAATTCGTTGGGTTCGATGTCGATCTGGATCAGCTTCGCGTCAGGCGACCATTGCGGCGCTTTGCCGTGGCCGAGCAACCAGTTCAGACGCGCGCCGATCAACATGACGACATCGGCCTGACTCAGCACGAAAGAGCGTGCGGCCGCCGCGCACTGAGGGTGGTCGTCCGGCAAAAGCCCTTTAGCCATCGACATCGGCAAATAGGGAATGCCCGTTTCCTCGAGAAACGCACGAATTCCAGCATCGGCTTGCGCGTAAGCGGCCCCTTTGCCAAGAATGACAAGCGGACGTTTTGCGCCCGCGAGCAGCGTCAACGCCCGCGCGACGGAGGCCGGCGACGGAAGTCTCGGGGGAGCCGCGTCCACCACTTTCACGAGCGAGCGTCGAGCGGCATCGGCATCGATCGTCGCGGCGAGGGAGGCGGCGGTGAGGTCGAGATACACGCCGCCCGGACGGCCCGAGACTGCCGCGCGAGTCGCGCGGGCGATGCCGATACCGACGTCTTCGGGCCGGTTGATCCGGAACGCCGCCTTTGCAAATGGCCTCGCTGCGTTGAGCTGGTCGAGTTCCTCGTAGTCGCCTTGCTGCAGATCGATAATCGAGCGGTCGCTGGAGCCGCTGATCTGAATCATCGGGAAGCAGTTGGTCGTCGCGTTCGCGAGCGCCACGAGCCCATTGAGGAAGCCCGGCGCCGATACGGTCAGGCAGACGCCCGGCCATTGCTTCAGGTAGCCGGAGATCGCCGCGGCGTTGCCGGCGGACTGCTCGTGCCGGAATCCGAGGTAGCGTATGCCTTCGGCCTGCGCAAGGCGCGCGAGGTCGGTGATGGGAATGCCGGCGACACCGTAGATCGTGTCAATGCCATTGAGTTTGAGCGACTGCACGACGAGATGAAAACCATCCGTCATCGTACCTTGAGTGGGAGAATCGGCCATTTGCATCTCGTTCGGATCAGTGAGCGGCGGTGAGGGGTTGGCGCGTCAAATCACTTTGGTTTCGCGCAGCGTCTCGATCTGCTGCTTCGAATAGCCGAGCCCCGCGAGAATTTCCTCGTTGTGCTCGCCAAGAAGCGGCGCGCCCTTGATGACCGGCGTGAATCCCGAGAATTTGATGGGGCTGCCCACCGTCAGATACTTGCCGCGCTTCTCCTGCTCCACTTCGACGATGGTGCCGCTGGTTCGCAACGACGCATCGTTGGCGATCTCCTTCATGGTCAGCACCGGCGCGCAAGGAATGTCGAACTTGCTCAGATAGTCGACGGCCTCGAACTTCGTTTTATCCGCGAGCACCTTTTCGATCTCGGCGAAGATGTCGAAGATGTGCGGCTGCCTCGCTTTCGCCGTCGCGTATGCGGGATCGTCGATCCATTCCGGCCTGCCGATGGCGTCGCAGGTCGCTGGCCAGTTCTGCTCCTGAATCGTGAAATAGATATACGCGTTCGGATCGGTTTCCCAACCCTTGCATTTCAGGATCCAGCCAGGCTGGCCGCCGCCGCCCGCGTTGCCGCCGCGCGGTACGACGTCGGTAAAGGTGCCGTTCGGATACTGCGGATACTCTTCGAGATAACCGACGCGCTCGAGGCGCTGCTGGTCGCGCAGCTTCACGCGGCAAAGATTGAGCACGCTGTCCTGCATCGAGATCGTCACGCGTTGGCCTTTGCCCGTTCTTTCGCGGCCAAGCAGGGCGGTGAGCAGGCCGATCAACAGGTGCATGCCGGTATTGCTGTCGCCGAGCGCAGCCGCGCTGATGATGGGCGGGCCGTCCCAGAAACCGGTTGTCGACGCCGAGCCGCCGGCGCATTGCGCGACGTTTTCGTAGGCCTTGATGTGCGCGTATGGCGAATCGTCGTTGAAGCCTTTCACCGACCCGAAGATCAGCCGGGGATTCAGCTCCTGCAAGTGCTCCCACGTGAAGCCCATGTGATCCATCGCGCCCGGGTGAAAGTTTTCGACCAGCACGTCCGCTTCGCGGATCAACTGCTCCATGATCCGCTTGCCTTCGGGCGTCTTCGTGTCGAGTTCGAGCGAACGCTTGTTGCTGTTGAGCATCGTGAAATACAGCGCATCGAGATCGGCGATGTCGCGCAACTGATTGCGCGTCACGTCGCCGACGCCGGGGCGCTCCACCTTGACGACGTCGGCTCCGTACCAGGCCATCATCTGCGTGCACGCGGGACCGGACTGTACGCCGGTGAAATCGATCACTTTGATACCGCTGAGCGGGAGGTCCATTTGCGAAAGCCTCGAATGTTGGGAACGTCTACATAGTGTGCGGTTCCCCCCATTCGGCGATTGATATAAATCAATCGTTGACGCGGACCCTGTTTAAGCCGCTCGATGTGCAAATTGCCCCGATGTCGTTGCTTGACGGGGATCTCGACGGGGCGTGTTGCCGTGCGTCTGTTCGTGTATTCGTCCGTGAAAGGTCGGGGTAAGGAAGGCGCTGGTGAGCGAACACGGCGCGAGGATGCGGATAGTCAGAGAAGTAACGGCGGTGTAGCCGGACTCGCTCTTACCTTGCGTTGGCTTCGCGTACGCCTCGGCCTGGCAGCGTTTCCCCATGCTGCAGTAGCGGCGCAAGCGCTTGTGCCGTTTCCTTGAGTCTCGGCACAGTCGCGAGCAGATCGTTGAGGTTGGCGCGCGCGGTCGGCGCGTGAATCGCAAGCGACGCGAGTACGTGGCCGTTCGCCGCATCTTTGACAGGCACGGCAACCGCGACCATTCCCCTGACGAATTCCTCGTTGTCGATGCCGATGCCGCGCGCGGCGAGGCGGTCCAGTTCCGCTTCGAGCAGGGTCGTGTCGGTCAGCGTGCGATAGGTCATGCGCTTGAGCGTGAGTCGTGACAGCACGAGCCGGCGTTCGGACGGCGGCATCTGCGACAGGAACAGCTTGCCGCTCGCCGTGCAATGCATCGGCACGCGCGTGCCCGGCTGCATCTGCAGACGCAGCGGTTCGGTGGTCTCGACACGTTCGATATAGAGCACGGTGTCGCCGTCGAGCGCGGTGAGATTGCAGGTTTCGCCGAGCGAATCGACGAGCGTGCGCAGCAGCGAACGGCACGCGCGCGTGAACGTATTGTTCGCAAGTGTGGTGAGCGCGAGTTGCGCGGCGCGTGGACCGAGCGCGATTGCGCGGTCGGCGCCGCGCGAATCCGGCATGTGCGTGACATAGCCCTGCTGTTCGAGCGACTCGATCAGCCGCATCAGCGTCGCTTTCGGAATATGCAGCCGCGCGGACAGTTGCGACAGCGAGAACGGCTGGCCCGCCGCCGCCAGCTCTTCGAGCACGGCAAGCGCGCGCAGCACGCGTGTGTTGTCCGACAGACAGTCGATGCGCGCGGATTGGATCGAATCTCTCATTCGGTTCCTCGAAGTCGATGGCCGCAGCCTCAACGCAACCCTCAAGCAGGCCAAACTGAAACAGAAAGATCAAATTCCGGTCCGGATTGGTGCCTGTGCCAGTGAAAGAGGTTGCGGCGGTCTCGCTAGCTCAATAAATTCAAACGAAACATACCGCTTTTCAAGACCGTTGAACCATCAGGTCGAACGATAAGAAGCAGGAGACACATGCAATGCCAGGTACTTTCGACTATGTCGTGGTCGGCGCAGGATCGGCCGGCTGCGTCCTTGCCAACCGGCTCTCGGAAGGCGGCCGCTATTCGGTCTGCCTGCTCGAAGCGGGTCCCGCCGATCGCTATCTCTGGATTCATATTCCGATCGGCTACGGCAAGACGATGTTCCATCCGGTCTACAACTGGGGCTTTCATACCGAGCCCGATCCGAATATGAACAACCGGCGGCTGTACTGGCCGCGCGGCCGCACATTGGGCGGAAGCAGTTCGATCAATGGCCTGATTTACGTGCGCGGCCAGAAAGAGGACTACGACCATTGGGCCGCGCTCGGCAATCGCGGCTGGAGCTGGAACGACTGCCTGCCGTACTTCCGGCGGCTCGAGCACAACGAACTGGGCGCGGGTCCGACGCGCGGCGTCGACGGCCCGCTGTGGGCCTCGACGATCCGGCAGCCGCATGCGCTCGTCGATGCGTTTATCGCGGCGTCGAACCGGCTCGGCGTGCGCACCGTCGAGGACTTCAATACCGGTGACCAGGAAGGCGTCGGCTACTACCAGCTGACGACGCGTCACGGCTGGCGCTGCTCGACGGCCGTCGCCTATCTGAAGCCCGCGCGGCAGCGCACGAATTTGCACGTGGAGACCAATGCGCTCGCTTCGCGCATCCGCTTCGATGGCACGCGCGCGACCGGCGTGCAGTTCCTGCAGCATGGCGAGACTCGCGAAGTCAGTGCGCGCCGCGAAGTGATCCTGACCGCGGGCGCGCTGCAATCGCCGCAATTGCTGCAACTATCGGGTGTCGGGCCTGCGGCGCTGTTGCGCGAGCGTGGCATTCCGGTGGTCGCGGATCGTGCCGGCGTCGGCGAAAACCTGCAGGACCATTTGCAGGTCCGTTTGATCTACGAAGTAACGAAGCCGATCACGACCAACGATCTGCTGCGTTCATGGGCGGGCCGCGCGAAGATGGGCCTCGAATGGGCGCTGTTTCGCAGCGGCCCGCTCGCGGTCGGCATCAATCAGGGCGGCATGTTTTGCCGCGCATTGCCCGATGAAGCGGCAACCCCCGATATCCAGTTTCATTTCTCGACGCTTTCCGCGGACTCCGCGGGCGGCGACGTCCATGCGTTCCCGGGCTGCACGTATTCGATTTGCCAGTTGCGGCCCGAGTCGCGCGGCGTCGTGCGCATCGCTTCGACCGATGCACGCGATGCGCCGTCGATCGTGCCGAATTACCTCGCGACCGATCTCGACCGCCGCACGACTGTCGCCGGCGTGCGCTTCGCGCGACGCGTCGCGGCCACGCAGCCGATGGCCGCGCTGATGAAGCGTGAAGTGCGGCCGGGCGCCGATGCGCAGACCGACGACGAACTGCTGCATTTCTGCCGCGAGTACGGGCAGACGATTTTCCATCCGTCGGGCACGGCGAAGATGGGGACGGCCAGCGATCCGCTCGCCGTGGTCGACGAACGGCTTCGCGTGTACGGAACGCGCGGCTTGCGCGTGGTCGACTGTTCGATCATGCCGACGCTCGTGTCCGGCAATACGAACGTGCCGATCGTGATGGTGGCGGAAAAGGCGTCGGACATGATTCTCGACGATGCGCGTGCGGCCGATGCGACGCACCGCGAGCCTGTGCCGGCGGCTGCGGCGGCAGAGGCCTGAGGGTCGGGCAACGCGAGCATGAGCAGCAGGCACTGAGCAGCAAACACGCAGCAGCAGACACAGAGTACTGAGCAGGACGGCTTTGCATAAGACGCCGTGTCGAACGAACGGTACGGCCATTCCAATGGAGGAGCACCTATGTCATCCGATCAACGCGTCGATCAACGCGTCGTCCGCCGTGTCGCATTTGCCAGCGTGGTCGGCGCGACCGTCGAGTGGTACGACTTTTTTCTGTACGGCGTCGTGGCCGGCATCGTGTTCAACAAGCTGTATTTCCCGGCGAACGATCCGCTGGTGTCGACGATGCTTGCCTATTCGACGTTCGCGGTCGGCTTCGTCACGCGGCCGCTCGGCGGCGTGCTGTTCGGCCATTTCGGCGATCGCGTGGGGCGCAAGTCCGCGCTGATCCTGACGCTGATCATCATGGGCATTTCGACGGCGGGCGTGGCCTTTGTGCCGACTTACGCGCAGATCGGTGTCTGGGCGCCGATTCTGCTGCTGACGCTGCGCGTGCTGCAAGGCATCGGCCTCGGCGGCGAATGGGGCGGCGCGGTGCTGATGGCCTACGAATATGCGCCGCCGCATCGGCGCGGGCTCTATGCGAGTCTGCCGCAAATCGGGCTGTCGATCGGGCTTTGCCTTGCGGCCGGCGTGGTGGCCGCCATCTCGCGCATCCTGCCCGATGCGGACTTCTTTTCGTGGGGCTGGCGCATCGCGTTCGGTGCGTCATTGCTGCTCGTGCTGATCGGCTTGTATATCCGCCTCAAAGTGATGGAGACGCCCGAGTTTCTTGCGCTTAAACGCAATCGGCGCGAAGCGAAGATTCCGTTTGTCGACATGATCACGCGCTATCGCGGCGCGGTCGTGCTCGGCATGGGCGCGCGCTATATCGACGGCGTGTTCTTCAACGTGTTCGCGGTGTTTTCGATCGGCTATCTGACGCAGCATGTCTCGATGAGCCGCACCGATGCGCTGCTCGGCGTGATGATCGCGGCCGTCGTGATGTGCTTCTTCATTCCGCTGTTCGGCAGGATGTCGGACCAGATGGGCCGGGCTCGCGTTTATCGCTGGGGATCGCTGATTTGCGGACTCTCGGTGCTGCCTGCGTTCTGGCTGATCGAGAGCCAGCCGACCAGCACGATCCTGATCTGGGCCGCGATCGTGGTGCCGTTCGGCATCTTCTATGCGATGGTGTATGGCCCCGAAGCGGCGCTCTTTGCCGAACTGTTCGATGCGAATGTGCGCTACACGGGCATCTCGTTTGTGTATCAGTTCTCGGGCATCTTCGCGAGCGGTCTTACGCCGATCATTGCGACCGCGCTGATGCGCATCAATCAGGGCAAGCCGTGGATGGTCTGTGCCTACGTCATGCTGTGCGCGCTGATATCGGCATGGTCGGCGCGTGCGATCGAGCGAAGGGCGAGCACGTATGGCGCAGTGGCGAGCGCGCAGCATTCGTAACGTTCATAACGTGCCGTCGCTGCGCGCATCGAAGGCGCGCAGCGGACGCTGCTATTCGCGGAACGTTTTGGCGGTTTCGTCGGCGGCAAAGCGCAGGTCGGGCACAAAGGCGAGCAGGTCGTCGAGCGTGACGCGGCCGACCGGCGCCTGAACCGCGATGGCCGCGCAGGCGCGGTTGCGGTCGAGCATCACCGGCACGGCGATCGCGATGAGCCCTTGCAGGTGCTCCTGGTTGTTGATCGCAAGCAGGCGTCTGCGCGTTTCCGTCAACTCCTTGCGCAGTGCATCACGGTCCGTGATGGTCTTTTCCGAATACGCACGCAGCGGCAGCGCGTCGATGACGCGTTCGCGTCTTTCTTTAGGCAGGAAGCTGAGCAGCAGCTTGCCGCTCGCCGAGCAGTGCAGCGGCACGTGCGAGCCGGGCTGCAGATGCATGCGCAGCGGCCATTCGGTTTCGACGCGGTCGACATAGACGACGTCGTTGCCGGCCAGCATCGTCAGATTGCAGGTCTCGCCGATCTTCGACACCAGTTGTTCGAGCAGCACGTGGCGCGCCGCGGCAGGCCCTGCATGCATAAGAACGTTGACCGCGAGCATGCGTACGCGCGGCGAGCATTCGTAGAGGCGATTGCCCGCGACGCGCGTGACGAGCCACGCGTCCATCAATTGCACGAGGATGCGGTGCACGGTCTGCTTCGGCAAGCCGAGCGCATGCACGAGGTCCGTCATCGATAGCGGATGGCCGGCTTCGGCAAGCGTTTCGAGTACGCGGAACGCGCGGACGGCCGCGGCGTTCGACTGGTTCGAGAACGACATCGAGTCTCCTCCGGACGCATCACTGCAACCGCGCGCCGTCGTCAAATTTATAGAAGAGATTTTGCATCGGAATGCACGGTTTTCGGGACTCCGGAAAGTCCCGAATTTCGCGTTTTCCGATTCACTGCATCGCCCAGCACGGAAAGCCACGGAAAACGGGACTTCGTCTGTCTTCGCGCCCGCTAGATTTATTCGCACGAACAGTCATAACCGTTGGAGACAATCAGATGAATGTGAGGGCAAGTCACGCCGAAGTGGGCGCGCAGGGGGCAAGCACGGACAGCAGCGTCGCGGAAGATGTCGCCGCGCTGGTCGGCCGGGCTCACGTCGCGCAACGCGAATTCGAGCGGGCAGGGCAGGCGTCGCTCGACATGGCCGCCGCCGCCGCCGCATGGGCCATCATGGAGCCGGCGCGCAACCGGCAACTTGCCGAGCTGTCGGTGAGGGACACGGGCCTCGGCAATGTCGACGACAAGTTCCGCAAGAACTATCGCAAGACGCTCGGCCTGCTGCGCGATCTGCACGGCCAGAAAACCACGGGTGTCATTGCACGCGACGCAGCAAACGGCATTGTTGAAATCGCACGCGCGGTCGGCGTGGTCGCCGCGATCACGCCTTCGACGAATCCGGCCGCGACGCCCGCGAACAAGATCGTGAACGCGCTCAAATGCGGCAATGCGGTAATCGTCGCCCCTTCGCCGAAGGGCTATTCGTCGTGCGCGCTGCTGATCGGTTTCATTCACGCGCAGCTCGCGAAGGCCGGCCTTTCGCCCGATCTCGTGCAGATGCTGCCCGCGCCGATCAGCAAGGCCGCTACCGCCGAATTGATGCGGCAGGCCGACCTTGTGGTGGCGACGGGCTCGCAGGCCAACGTACGCATGGCATACGCGAGCGGCACGCCGGCGTTTGGGGTGGGCGCGGGCAATGTCGCGTCGATCGTCACCGCGACGGCCGATTTGCACGAGGCGGCGCGCAAGATCGCGCTTTCCAAGACCTTCGATAACGCGACCAGCTGTTCGTCGGAAAACAGCGTCGTGATCGAAGACGCCGTGTACCAGCCGATGCTCGATGCACTCGCCGCATGCGGCGGCGTGTTGCTCGACAACGAACAGAAGGGCAGATTGCAGTCCGCCATGTGGCGCGACGGCAAACTTTCGCCGCAATGCACGGCGCGTTCGGCCGCGGTGATCGCGCGCGTCGCGGGCCTCGACGAGATTGCCGAGCGCGGGCCCGCGTTCCTGATGGTGAAGGAAACCGGCTTCGGCGAACGCTATCCGTTCTCGGGCGAAAAGCTCGCGCCGGTGCTGACCGTGTATCGCGCGCGCGACTTCGAACATGCGGCCGGGATTGTCGGCGACATCTATTCGTATATGGGCGCGGGGCATTCGGTGGGTCTGCATACGGGCCTCGATGCGGCCGATACCGCGCGGGCCGTTGAACTCGGCGAGACCTTGCCGGTGGCGCGCGTGATCGTCAACCAGGCGCATTGCCTCGCGACGGGCGGCAACTTCGATAACGGGCTGCCGTTCTCGCTGTCGATGGGCTGCGGCACGTGGGGACGCAACAACTTCTCCACCAACCTGAATTTCCACCAGTACCTGAACATTACGCGCGTGGCGTATCCGATCGAAGAGCGTGTACCCGACGCGGACGATCTGCTCGGCGAATTTTTCCGGAGGGCCGGACGATGAGCACGCCTGTCACGCTTCGCGCGCTGATCGACGAGCGCGCCGCGCAGTATCCGGACAAACCGTTTCTGCTCGAATCGATGGGTGAACCGGAGGCTCAGTCTGCCGGCGGCGGCACCCGCCGTGCCGCCGCGCTGGCTGCATTGACGTATGCGGAACTGCGCAACGACTGCCGCGAACTGGAAGCGCGTTTTCTCGACGCGGGGTTGCGGCCCGGCGACACCGTATCGGTGTTGATGAGCAACGGCATCCAGACGGGCCGGATTCTGCTTGCCGCGATGTATAGCGGGCTCGTCGCGAATCCGCTCAATCTGCTTTGCCAGCCGTCGCAGCTGCGCTATATCGTCGAGCATTCGGATACGCGCGCGATTTTCGTCGAGAAGGAGACGCGCGCGACGATCGAATCAGCGCTGGCGGAATTGCACGCGCAATCTCAGGGGAACAAGCTCGCGCGCGATGTTCTCGTGATCGAGACGGAACCGGACGCACGGGCGCTGCCGGTGCTGCCGCATGCCGAACCTGCGCTAGCGGGAGCCGCGACGCAGCGGGCCGAAGCGCGGCGCGCCGCGGCATCGCAAGACGGGCAGGCGCTTGCCGCGACGATGAGCGAGATGCCGCTCGCGCTTCATGGCGAGCCGTGCGAAACCGACGTGGCGCTTCTGATGTACACGTCGGGCACGACCGGCCTGCCCAAAGGCGTGCTGCTCACGCATCGCAACCTGCTCGCGAACGCGGCGCGCATTACCGACGAACATCGGCTGGCCGAGGACGACCGCGTGCTCGCCTCATTGCCGCTTTATCACATCAACGGTCTTGTCGTGACGCTGTTGACGCCGCTGTTTCATGCGGGCTCGGTCGTGATGACGCCGCGCTTCTCGGCGCGCACGTTCTGGCGCGATGCGGCATTCCACGGCTGCACATGGATCAACGTCGTGCCGACCATCGTCGCCTATCTGCTCAATTGCGACGAGGGGTGCGCGTTCGATCTGTCGGCGTTGAAGTTTTGCCGGAGCGCGTCCGCCGCTCTGCCGGCCGAACATCATCGCGCGTTCGAAGCTCGCTTCGGCATCGGCATCATCGAAACAATGGGCATGACGGAAACGGCTGCGCCGATCTTCAGCAATCCGTATGACGCGGCGCGGCGCAAGGTCGGCAGCATCGGATTGCCGTCCGGTGCCGAGGCGAAGGTGATCGACCGCGAGGGCCGCGAGTGTGCGCCGTACGAATGCGGCGAGATCGTATTGCGCGGCGAGCAGGTGATGCGCGGCTACTACAAGCGGCCCGAAGAAACGGTCGCTGCGTTTACGGCGGACGGTTGGCTGCGCACCGGCGACCTTGGGTATCGCGACGAGGAAGGCTATTTCTACATCAACGGCCGCGCGAAAGAACTGATCATCAAGGGCGGCGAGAACATCGCCCCGCGCGAAATCGACGAGGCGCTGCTGAAGCACCCGGGCGTGCTCGACGCGGCTGCGGTGGGCGTGCCCGATAGCGCGTATGGGCAGGAGATCGTGGCGTATATCGTGCCGCGCGCGACGGATGGCGAGGCGCAGACGAACGGATGCGGAGGCGTCGACGTTGCCGATCTGCGCGCGCATTGCCTGCGCGAACTGGGCCGGTACAAGACGCCGAAGGAATTCCGCTTCGTCGCCGAGCTGCCGCGCGGGCCGTCCGGGAAGGTACAGCGGTTGAAGTTGTTGCAGTCGCAGACCTGACGCCCGGTCGTACGCGCAGCATCGATTCGAGCCGGGCAGACGCATAGAGAGGCGGACACGATCCGCCCAACGCAGGGCAAACGAGCATTCGGCGCCACAAACGCCTCATAAAATACACTGGAGACAACATGGAAATGCCTAAGCGGCGCGTGAAGACGCGTCACATCATTCTGGCGGTCATGTGTGTGATGTATTTCATTTCGTACATCGACCGTGTGAATATCGCAGTGGCGGGCCCGTTGATCCGCCATGAAATGGGGCTGACGTCGACCGAACTGGGCCTTGTCTTTTCCGCGTTTGCCTATCCGTACGCGATGATGCAGATCATCGGCGGATGGCTGTCGGACAAGTTCGGGCCCAAGCTCGTGCTCACCGTGTTGTCTCTGATCTGGGGCGTCGCCACGCTGCTGACCGGTTTCGCCGGCAGCGTCATGATGCTCGTCGTGTTGCGTTTCATCCTCGGTATCGGCGAAGGCGGCGCATTCCCGACGGCCACGCGCGCCTTCACGTACTGGATGCCGGTGTCCGAGCGCGGCTTCGCGCAGGGCATCACGCACAGCTTCGCGCGTCTCGGCGGCGCGGTCACGCCGCCGCTCGTACTCGCGGTGGTGGCGGCCGGCGGATGGCGCGAATCGTTCATTCTGCTCGGTATCGTGAGCCTCGCGTGGACCGTGCTCTATCTGCGCGTATTCACGAACTCGCCGGAGCAGAACAAGCGCATCACGCCCGAGGAAACGGCCGAGATCGGCTACCGTCAGGGCGACTGCGAACGCGCGAAACATGCGGCGACGCCGTGGCGCAGACTGATTCGCCGCATGTGGCTCGTGACCTTCGTCGACTTCTGCTACGGCTGGCTGCTGTGGGTGTATCTGACCTGGCTGCCGTCGTATCTGAAAGAGTCGCGCGGCTTCGATCTCAAGCACCTCGCGCTGTTTACCGCGCTGCCGCTGCTCGCGGGCGTGATCGGCGATACGCTCGGCGGCGTCGTGTCGGACAAGCTGTACAAGCGCACCGGACGCCTGCGTCTTGCGCGCTGCGCGGTGCTCGTGGTCGGCATGGGCGGCTCGCTCGCGTTCCTGCTGCCGATGATCTCGGCGACGAGTCCGCTGATGGCCGTGCTGTTCCTGTCGGGGTCGTTCTTCTTCCTCGAGATCACGAACCCGGTGCTGTGGACGCTGCCGCTCGACATCGCCGGCAAATACGCGGGCACGGCCGGCGGCATGATGAACACGGGCTTCGGCGTGGCCGGGATGGTGTCGCCCGTCGTGTTCGGTTTTCTGATCCAGACAACCGGCAGCTATAACGTGCCGTTCACGATTTCCGCGGCACTGCTTGCGATCGGCATCGTCGCCGCGTGTTTCATCGATACGAGCAAGACGGTCGAAGCGGACGAGGAGCGCGAACGGCAAGGCCTCGAAGACGTGTCGGGCATGCCGGCCTTCGCGCATGCGACGCCGACGCTGCGGCTCGACCGGCCTCATCTGCGGCGGCCGTTGCGGTGGCGCAAGTAAGGTTAGTAAAAAGAGAACCGCGCGCGTGCAATGGGCGCGTGCAACGGGCGCGTGAATCACGAGGCGCGGGCTGCGTGTGCCCGCGCCATGAGCGCTGCCGAACCGCTTCGGTCTAGCGCGCCGGATTGACCTTGCGCAAACGCCAGATCAGGCTCGACGTGTCGTAGCGGTTGCCGCCGAGCGCCTGCACATCGCCGTAGAACTGATCGACGAGTGCGGTAACCGGTAGCGACGCGCCGTTGCGCTTCGCTTCATCGAGACAGATGCCGAGATCCTTGCGCATCCAGTCGACCGCGAAGCCGAAATCGAACTTGCCGTCGAGCATCGTGGTGCCGCGGTTGCTCATCTGCCAGCTGGCGGCCGCGCCTTTGCCGATCACTTCGAGCACGCGCGCCATGTCGAGGCCCGCGCGCTGCCCGAAATGCAGTGCTTCGGACAGGCCTTGCACCATGCCCGCGATGCAGATCTGGTTGACCATCTTGGCAAGCTGACCCGAACCGGCCGGCCCCAGCAGCGTGACGGCCGATGCGTAATGCCGGAGCGTGTCCACGGCGCGCTCGAATGCCTGCGTTTGCCCGCCGCACATGATGGTCAGCGTGCCGTTCTGCGCGCCGGCTTCGCCGCCTGAAACGGGTGCGTCGATAAAGTGCAGACCGTGCTCGGAGGCGCGCGCGGCGAGTTCGCGCGCGACGTCGGCCGACGCGGTCGTGTGATCGACGAACACCGCGTCTTTCGTCATGCCGGCATAGGCGCCGTCGTCGCCGAGCACGATGCTGCGCAGGTCGTTGTCGTTTCCGACGCACGACAGCACGAGGTCCGCGCCTTGCACTGCTTCGCGCGGCGTCGCGGCCGCGCGTCCGCCATGTTCGGACACCCATTGCTGTGCTTTCTTCGCAGTGCGGTTGTAGACGGTGACGTTGAGGCCGGCTTTCGCGAGATGTCCGGCCATCGGGTAGCCCATGACGCCGAGCCCGAGAAACGTAACGTTGACGACGCGCGGCTGTGCGCCGGCGGAATGTGACGACGACGAATGGGTAACGCTCACGACGACTCCTTCGAGTGACTGTGTGACTGTGTGACTGCGTGGGGCAGGGAACGGCGATTATCGCAGGAAGGAGGAAAGCGCATCGGCCGCGAGGTGCGGCGGTATCGCGAGAAGGGCGGCCGGTCGCCGCGGCGGTGCGGTGACGGAAAGGCGGCCGAAAGCTCGCCGCCGTGAGGCTGTTTGCGTCAGAACGTCGCAGCCAGTTCTTTGGCCGCTTCCTGCAGGCGCGGCACGAATTCGAGCGCGCGCGGCAGCGGCGTGCGCGACACGGGCGCGTGCACGGCGACCGCGGCGATGCATTGGCCCTGCTCGTCGATAACGGGCGCAGCCACGCATGCAATGCCGACTACGAACTCCTCGTTGTCGACTGCGATGCCTTTGTGCGCGATGCGATCGAGTTCGCTTTCGAGCAGTTGCGGGTCGGTCAGCGTGTTCGCCGTGAAGCGATGAAAGTGCATCGCGCGAATCAGCGCCGCGCGCTCGTCGCGCGGCAGCATCGCGAGCAGCAGCTTGCCGCTTGCGCTGCAGTAGGCCGGCACATGCGAACCGGGCTTCAGATCGAGGCGCAACGGCCACGGCGCTTCCATCCGGTCGAGATACAGCACCTCCGTCTCGTGGAGCATGGTCAGGTTGCAGGTCTCGCCGAGGTC
Organism: Paraburkholderia sp. SARCC-3016; assembly: GCF_031119615.1. NCBI lineage: Bacteria > Pseudomonadati > Pseudomonadota > Betaproteobacteria > Burkholderiales > Burkholderiaceae > Paraburkholderia > Paraburkholderia sp. SARCC-3016. The sequence goes on from NZ_JAVHZD010000006.1 coordinate 219,958, forward strand.
CGCCACGAGCCGCCCGAGAATCGCGTGACGCAGACGCCGCGCGCCCGAGTGCATCATCACGCCAAGTCCGAGTTGCGACAGGCGCGGGCCGATCACGTACGTGTTCTTTTGCCCCGGCTCGCGAATCACGAGGCCGCCTGCTTCGAGCGATGCCAGCATGCGGTGCAGCGAAGCCTTCGGCAGGTCGATGTCGTGAGCGATATCGGCAAGCGAAACCGGGCCGTTCGCCGCGATCAGATGTTCGAGCAGTGAAAACGCGCGCAGTGTCGGGGTATCCGCCTTGTTCATGTCCGCCGTTCCGGAAAATGGATCGGCCGTATTGTACTGAAATGCCTTGGCGTGCCGTGCGGCAAAGCGGTCGCCACGCTGCGCACCGGCGCTCGGCGGCACGGCGCCGCTGCGCTTTTCGGAACGCGTGCCGTCGGCGGCGCGTGCGTCGCTTGCCGGTGCTGCCGGCGGTGCTGCGTTTGCGGTGGAATCGATCGATGACACGGGTGGCTCCCTCCCGAGGTGCCGCATTGCCGAATGCTTTTACCGGAACAATTTGTTCCCAGCAGCAGGATATGAGTCAAATGTAGGCCACCCGTCCGTTGTGGTCAACTTTATATAAAAATAAACGGTACGATTTGTATCTAAAAATGAATCGGTTTATGATGTACTCGAGCGGCCGAATGGAACGTGTGAGGAGAGCGATGTGACCGAGATCGAGACCGGCAAGCCGGACCGCATCGTCGATGCGCGCAGCGTATTCGGCATCGACGTTGATCTGAAGGTGCCCGCTTTCAGCGAGCGGGACGACCACGTGCCCGAAATCGACGACGTCTATCTGTTCAACCCGCAAGTCACGCTGGCGATTCTTGCCGGCTTTATGTGCAACCGGCGCGTCATGGTGCAGGGGCTGCATGGCACGGGAAAGTCGTCGCATATCGAGCAGGTCGCGGCGCGTCTGAACTGGCCGTGCGTGCGCATCAATCTGGATGGGCATATCAGCCGGCTCGACCTGGTCGGCAAGGACGCGATCGTCGTGCGCGACGGCGCCCAGGTGACCGAGTTTCAGGAGGGCATCGTGCCGTGGGCGCTGCAGCGCCCCGTCGCGCTCGTATTCGACGAATACGATGCCGGGCGCCCCGACGTGATGTTCGTGATCCAGCGCATTCTCGAAACGGACGGCAAATTCACGCTGCTCGATCAGAACCGCGTGATTCATCCGCATCCGTCATTCCGGCTGTTCGCTACCGCAAACACGGTAGGGCTCGGCAATCTGAACGGCCTTTATCACGGCACACAGGCGCTCAATCATGCGCAGCTCGACCGCTGGAATGTCGTGGCCAACCTCGATTACCTGTCGCGCAACGACGAGATTCGCATCGTATCGGCGCGCGTGCCCGCACTGGCCGACGACCGCGGCCGCACGCTCGTCGAATCGATGGTGAGCGTGGCCGAACTCACGCGCAAAGGTTTCGCGACCGGCGATCTGTCGACGCTGATGTCGCCGAGAACGGTGATCAACTGGGCCGAGAATATCGGCATCTTTCGCGACGCGGGGCTCGCGTTTTGCCTCACGTTCCTCAATAAATGCGATGAAGCGGAGCGGCCGATCGTCGCGGAGTATTTTCAGCGCGCGTTCGATGCGGAGCTTGCATCGTTCGAAGGCGCCGGCGCGCTCCCGCTGGAAACGCGATGAGCGAGCCGGAACGCGCCGCCTTGCAGCGCGCCGCGCGCGCGGACGCATTGCGCGCGACGACCGTGCGCGCGATTACCGGCGATGCGGCCTTGCACTACAGCGGTGGCCGGCTATGCCGGAATATGACGCCGTTGCCGTTTCACGCGCCGCATTTGCGGATCACACGCGATGAGCAGGCGGCGGCGTCTTCAGCTGCTCCTTCAGTTGGGTCTTCAGTTGGGTCTTCAGTTGCATCCTTCCGCGGCGCAGCCGATGGCGCCGCGTTGCGCGCGCTTCATTCGGATACCGAATGGCATAGGCAGCACATGCCTGTCGATCCAGTCGAACGGCTGCTTTTCGAATCGCTCGAACAGTTGCGCTGCGAATCGTTGTTGCCGCCGGGCATGCCGGGCCTTGCGCACAATCTGCGCGTGCGTTTCGACACGTGGTCGCACGGCGTCCATCTGTCGGGCCTGATCGATGGCGAGGCGGGCTTGCTGCTCTATACCGTCGCGCAAATGTGCTGGTCGCGGCTGTCGGGCTGGCCGGTGCTCGAGGAAACAGAAGGGCTGATCGAGGCGACCCGCGCTTTTGTCGCGCCCGTGATCGGCGTACCGCTCGCGAACATGCGCCGGACGCGTCACGATCAACAGGCCTTCGCGGTGCACGCGCTCGAACTTGCGCGGCAGGTGAGCGCGGTGATCGACGCGCAGCGCGCGGCCGCCGGACTCGACGACGACGACACGCAGAACCGTCAGAAAGAAGAGGCAACGCGAAACGCGTTTTCGCTGTTTCTCGAATTCGAAGACGGCGACGACGAGGGCATCGCGCTTGCCGATACGGGCGAGAGCAGGGTATTGCGCGCGTCGGAGCACGGCTATCGCGTGTTCACGAACCGCTACGATCGCGAGGCCTATGCGGCGAGCTTCGTCCGCCAGGCGCTGCTGGCCGAATATCGCGAGCGTCTCGACGAACGGATCCGCGCGCAGCCGATCAACGTCGCAAGGCTCGCGCGCATGCTGAAGGCGGCGCTTGCCGTGCCGGAACGCGACGGCTGGTCGTTCGGCGAGGAAAGCGGGCGCATCGATGGCCGGCGGCTTGCGCAACTGGTCAGTTCGCCGGCCGAGCGGCGGCTGTTTCGTCTCGAGCGGCACACGCCGATCTCCGGATCGATCGTCGGCTTTCTGATCGATTGCTCGGGTTCGATGAGAGCGCGCATCGAGCCCGTGGCGATGCTGGTCGACGTGCTGGCGCGCGCGCTCGACGGCGCGGGTATCGCCAACGAAATTCTCGGATTTACGACCGGCGCGTGGAACGGCGGTCGTGCGCGGTCCGACTGGCTTGCGCACGGGCGCCCCGAACATCCGGGACGGCTCAACGAGGTGTTGAATCTCGTTTTCAAGGATGCCGACACGAGCTGGCGGCGTGCGCGCGCCGATATCGCCGCGTTGCTCAAAGGCGACCTGTTCCGCGAAGGCGTGGACGGGGAAGCGGTCGAATGGGCATGCAACAGGATGCGCGCGCATGCGGCGAATCGCCGGGTGCTGATCGTCATTTCGGATGGCAGTCCGATGGATGCCGCGACGCATCACGCGAACGATGCGTACTACCTCGACAACCATCTGAAGCAGGTGGTCGCCGAGCAGCGCGCATATGGCGACGTCGATGTGCTCGGTCTCGGCGTCGGGCTCGATTTGAGCCCGTACTACCGGTACTCGCTCGCTGTCGATCTGTCTGCGGCGCCCGATATGGCGCTGTTCTCGGAGGTGGCGCGCTGGATCGGCAAACCGGCGGCGGCCTGAGCCTGCACGCAGGTCACCGCGATTACATAGAAGATGTCGTCGGCGCTGCAGCCCCGCGATAGATCGTTGGCGGGCTTCTGCAAACCTTGCAGCAGCGGGCCGATCGCCTTCGCGCCGCCGATCCGTTCGGCGAGCTTGTAGCCGATATTGCCCGCATCGAGACTCGGAAAAATCAGCGTGTTCGCATGACCCTCCACTTGCGAGTGATGCACCTTGCGCAGCGCGATTTCGGCGACGATCGCCGCATCGAGCTGCACGTCGCCGTCGATCGCGAGGCCCGGTCGCGCGGCCTGCACGAGGTGCGTCGCCGCAACGACCTTGTCGACGGCTGCATGCTTCGCGCTGCCGCTCGTGGAAAACGACAGCATCGCCACGCGCGGCTCTTCCATCAGCAGACTGCGCGCGCTGTCGGCCGCGGCCATCGCGATCTCGGACAACTGCTCCGCATCGGGATCGACGACGAGTGCGCAGTCGGAAAAAATCAGCCCGCCCTTCATCGTGTGGAACGGCTCGCACAACATCATCAGAAAGAAGCTCGAGACGAGCTTGAACGACGGGCGGATGCCGATCAGCTGGATAGCCGTGCGCACGACATCCGCTGTCGTGTTGACGGCGCCGGCGATCGATCCGTCGGCGTGACCGAGCCGTACCATGAGGTTCGCAAAGCACAGCGGCTGCAGCGCCTCTTGCTGTGCCTGCTCGCGCGTCATGCCCTTCCTGCTGCGCAGCGCGAACAGTTCGTCGGCGCAGGCGCGCGTGAGCGCGGACGTGGCCGGGTCCACGATGTCGATGCCGGTCAGATCGACGTTCGCACTTTGCGCCGCATGCCGCGTGCTGTCCGGTTCGCCGACCAGCACGATGCGCGCGATACCGGCCACGGTCGCGCGTTGCGCGGCCTCCAGAATCCGTGCGTCGCCGCTCTCGCACATCACGATGCGCATCGGGTGCTCACGCGCCTGCTCGATGATCCGGTTGATCGCTTTCATGGCTGTGCCGTGCGGTTCGACCTCGGGTCCGGTCTCGCGACCGTCCCCGGGTTCTTCGTGATCAAGACGGCATTTCCGGCGCGCGCGGCTGGCTTGCTCGCGACCGGAAATGCCGGGCTCGTCCCACGAGGCTCAGACGTAGTCCTTGTACTTGTCGAGCAGGCGTACGGGCTTCGAGAGCGCATCGCGGCGGAACGGGTCGCCGAGTTCGCGCGTGCACATGATCTCGACGATCGTGGTCTTGCCGTGATTCATCTGCATGTCGATCGCCTTCTTGAGGGCAGGGCCGACGTCCTCGAGCTGGTCGACGACGATGCCTTCGGCGCCCATGGCCTTCGCGATGCCCGCGAAGCTCGGGCTGTCGAGTTCGCCTGCCACGAAGCGCCGGTTGTAGAAGTCGACCTGATTCTTCTTTTCCGCGCCCCACTGGCGGTTATGGAACACGACCGCGGTCACGGGGATGTTGTGGCGCACGCAGGTCAGCGTCTCCATCAGGCTCATGCCCCACGCGCCGTCGCCCGCATACGAGACCGCGGGACGATGCGGCGCCGCCACTTTGGCGCCGATGATGGTCGGGAAGGCGTAGCCGCAGTTGCCCCAGCTCATCGCGGCGAAGAAGCTGCGCGGCCGGTTGAAGCGCAGGTAGCTGTTGGCGATCGAGTTGATGTTGCCGATATCGGTCGACACCATCACGTCTTCGGGCATCGCTTTCTCGAGCTCGCGCAGCACCTGGCGCGGATGCAGATACTGGCCGCCGGTCGGCGTGCGTTCGTTTTTCTGTTCCTCGATCATGTCGAGGCTGAAGGGATCGCGCTCGTGCGTCCACTCGTCGAGTTCCTTTTCCCACGCGGCCTTTTCGGCGGCGATCTGGCTCGCGCGTGCCTCGCGCGTCGCGTCGCAGGTCAGCGTGCGGGTCTTCAGGCGCTCGGTCAGCGCGACGGCCGTCGCTTTCGCGTCGCCGCAGATGCCGACCGAAATCTTTTTGACGAGGCCGAGCATTTTGTGGTCGGCGTCGATCTGGATGATTTTCGCGTTTTGCGGCCAGTATTCGAGGCCATGCTGCGGCAGCGTGCCGAACGGCCCGAGACGCGATCCGAGCGCGATGACGAGGTCGGCCTGCGCGAGCAGTTTCATCGCCGCCTTGGAACCCTGATAGCCGAGCGGGCCGCACCACAACGGATGACGCGCGGGGAACGAGTCGTTGTGCAGATAGCTGTTGACGACGGGCGCGCCAAGCCGTTCGGCCAGTGCTTTGCATTCTTCGATCGCGTCGGCCATGACGACGCCGCCGCCCGAGATGATGACGGGGAATTTCGCCTGCGCGATCAGATCGGCGGCCTCGTTGAGGCGCTGGTCGCCGCCCGCGCCGCGGTCGAGGCGCTGCGGCTGCGGAATCTCGGCCTTGATCTGGCCGTAGAAGTAGTCGCGCGGAATGTTCAGTTGCGTCGGTCCCATTTCGGACATCGCACGGTCGAAACAGCGCGCCGTGAACTCGGCCATGCGAGCGGGGTGCGTGACGTGCCCCTGGTACTTCGTGAACTCCTGGAACATCGGCAACTGCCTGGCTTCCTGGAAGCCGCCGAGGCCGATGCCCATCGTGCCCGCTTCGGGCGTGACGACGACGACGGGACTATGCGCCCAGTAAGCGGCCGCGATCGCGGTGACGCAGTTGCTGATGCCCGGACCGTTCTGGCCGATCACGACGCCGTGGCGCCCCGACACGCGCGAATAGCCGTCTGCCATATGGCCGGCGCCCTGTTCGTGGACCACGGGAATGAGGCGGATGCCCGCGGGCGCGAAGATATCCATCGCATCCATGAAGGCGGAGCCCATGATGCCGAACATGTCCGTCACGCCGTTGGCGGCGAGGGTTTCGACGAAGGCCTCGGAAGGCGTCATGGCCTGCGGACCGGTGACGGTGGCCGTGCCGGGGTTCGAGTGCGCGTGATCGTGTTCGCTCATGGTGTCTCCGTGATTGCATTAAATGGAACGAAATGTTCCTGAATATTTGTGCATGAGACGAATGTAGGTCATGATGACTTCGCCGTCAACCTGTTTTGAAAAATAAACGGTACGTATTGTCTCTAAAAGTTGACCTGCTACAGGGCGGCGGGGCGGGCGCGCGCAGGCAAGCTTCGGTGGGGCGCGCGCTGTCGTGCGCGCTAGCGCTTGCGCCGACCGCACGGGCCCGACTTTCCGTGCTGGTGCCGTCGCCATAACGTCTGGTTAAAGGCGGCGGGCAGGTCTGCCTCCGGTCTAACCCTTTCCCTGAAGGTTTTTGACTTCTTCTTTAAAGCGGCAACTCCAACAGACGCCTATTCATATTGCATTCGGATATTCGGCATCGTTAACTCGCGATTATTTAAAGGCATTTAATTTTCTTTTTTTGAGCGGGGAGGTTTTGTAGTGTTCGAGTGAGATTCAGGAAGTCCGTTTCGCCCGAGGTTGATGATTGGTCTGATGATTTGACGGGCCATATCAGTAGTGCCAAGAATTCACGTGGAAACTGGCATGAAAAACCGATACGAAGTGATTGATGCATTGCGCTTTGTGCTCGCTTCATGGGTCGCAATAGGACACCTGGGCCATTTCCCGATCCTGGGCAGACAGGCGATCGGTGCGACCGGCGCGATTCATTCGATGGATCGATTCATCCATTCGCTGATATGGGGTTTACCAGCGGTCATGGCTTTTTTCGTGATATCGGGATTTTGTATTCACTCGCCGTTCCGGCGGCCCGGCCGAATTCCAATCCTGAAGTTTTACTTGCGGCGCTATATCCGCGTGCTCGCGCCGGTCGTGGTCACCGTTACGCTGATGTCGCATCTGTTTCCCGAGATGCATATCTTCGGCAGCGATTCGATTTTGTGGAAAAGCATGCTGTGGAGCCTCGTCTGCGAGGAGATCTATTACGCCGTCTATCCAGCGCTTCGCGTGATTCGTTTCAAGGTGGGCTGGTGGCCCGTAATGGGCGTCACGATTGCGACGAGCATCGTGCTTTCCGATATTTTTCGCCGCGCGGCTGAATGGTCCGACATCGGTCCGATCGCAACGGCGTTGATCCTGTTTCCCGTGTGGATCAGCGGATGCATCCTCGCTGAAAAGGCGCAGGCATTAGAACCGTTGGCAAGCGCGTGGGCGATATGGGCGTGGCGCATGAGCGCGTGGCTCACGATGTGGATCAGCGAATTCCTGCTGTTTCATATGGGTGTTTCGAAAGTCGTCAGCATGATGTATGTGGGCGGCGTGGCGTATTTCTGGGTTCGCGCGGAGATCGCTTATCACAAGAACCGCGCCGCTTCGCCATTGCTCGTGGCGGCCGGCGCATTCAGCTACTCGCTGTATCTGGTCCATCCGAGCGTGCTCGAAGCCGTGAAGCGTTACGTGCCCGCGGTCGACGAATACACGCGTTCAGGATGGCTATTCACCGCGATCCTGACGCTGGTTTACGCGTACATCTTTTATCTGCTGGTCGAAGCGCCGTCGCATCGGCTAGCCAAGGGCATCAAGCTGTCGCCGGTGAACACGCCGGTGGTGACTGAAGAACTGGCCTAGCGCGCGTCATGAGTCGGCAATATTTGCACGCGCATTTTCGACGGCATTTCCGGACATTTTCGGGGTATTTCGGCAGGGAAGCAAACCGGGGCGCGATTCACCACGGCGGTGCATCGCGCAGTTGCGGGCGGAGATAACGCTGCAGGATCCGCCCAGATCAACTAATATCGCCGGTTTCACCCTTTTGTGTAAACGCTGAATCGATATGTCCACGCCGCCGAAGATTATCTACACCCTCACCGATGAAGCTCCCGCGCTCGCCACATATTCGCTGCTGCCGATCGTCAAAGCCTTTACGCGATCGTCGGGCATCACGGTCGAAACCCGTGACATTTCGCTTGCCGGCCGCATCATCGCAGCATTTCCAGACTATCTGAAAGCCGAACAGAAGGGTGCCGACGATCTGGCGGAACTGGGTGAACTCACCACGCGTCCCGAAGCGAACATCATCAAACTGCCGAACATCAGCGCCTCGGTGCCGCAGTTGAAAGACGCGATCACGGAATTGCGCGATCTCGGCTACAAGCTGCCGTCGTATCCCGACGTGGCCAAAACCGATGCGGAAAAGGACATCAAGGCGCGCTACGACAAGATCAAAGGCAGCGCGGTGAATCCGGTGCTGCGCGAGGGCAATTCGGACCGGCGCGCGCCGTTGTCGGTAAAAAACTATGCGCGCAAGCATCCGCACAAGATGGGCGCGTGGAGCGCGGAGTCGAAAACGCACGTGTCGAGCATGAGCCACGGCGACTTCTACGGCAGCGAGAAGTCGGCGCTGATCGGCGAGGCAGGCAGCGTCAGGATCGAGCTGACGGCGGCCGATGGCGCGAAGACGGTGCTGAAAGAGACGGTGGCGGTGCGCGCCGGCGAGATCATCGACGCGTCCGTGATGAGCCGCAAGGCGCTGCGCGCGTTCCTCGAGGCGCAGATCGCCGATGCGAAGCAGCAGGGCGTGCTGTTCTCCGTGCACCTCAAGGCGACCATGATGAAGGTCTCGGACCCGATTCTGTTCGGCGAGGTCGTGTCGGCTTTCTATAAAGATGTGCTGGCGAAACACGCGGATACGCTGGCGGCGGCGGGCTTCAATCCGAACAACGGCATCGGCGATCTTTACGCGCGCCTCGGCGATCTGCCGGCGAGTACGCGCGACGCGATCGAAGCCGATATCGCCGCGCAGTACGCGCAGCGCCCGCCGCTCGCAATGGTCAATTCGGACAAGGGCATTACCAATCTGCATGTGCCGAGCGACGTGATCATCGACGCATCGATGCCGGCCATGATTCGCGAGTCGGGCAAGATGTGGGGCGCGGATGGCGCGCTCTACGACGCGAAGGCGGTGGTCCCGGACCGCTGCTATGCCGGCGTCTACCAGGCGACGATCGAGGACTGCAAGCGTCATGGCCCGTTCGACCCGGTCACGATGGGCAGCGTGCCGAACGTGGGTCTGATGGCGCAGGCGGCCGAGGAATACGGCTCGCACGACAAGACCTTCCAGATCGCGGCCGACGGCGTGGTGCGCGTGACCGACGCGGCCGGCAACGTGCTGCTCGAACACACGGTCGAAGCCGGCGATATCTGGCGCATGTGCCAGACCAAGGACGCGGCCGTGCAGGACTGGGTCAAGCTCGCGGTGACCCGCGCGCGCGCTTCGCATACGCCGGCGGTGTTCTGGCTCGACGCAAAGCGTGCTCACGATGCGCAACTGATCCGGAAGGTCGAGACCTATCTCCAGCAGCACGATGTGAGCGGCCTCGATATCCGCGTGCTGGCGCCGGTCGACGCGACGCGTTTTTCGCTCGAGCGCATCCGCGCGGGCAAGGACACTATTTCGGTGACCGGCAACGTGCTGCGCGATTACCTGACGGACCTGTTTCCGATCATGGAACTCGGTACGAGCGCGAAGATGCTGTCGATCGTGCCGCTGATGGCGGGCGGCGGCATGTTCGAAACGGGCGCGGGCGGCTCCGCGCCGAAGCACGTCCAGCAACTCGTGCAGGAAGGCTTCCTGCGTTGGGATTCGCTCGGCGAGTTTCTCGCGCTGGCGGCATCGCTCGAGCATCTGGGCACCGCATACGGCAATGCGAAGGCCAAGGTGCTGGCGACGACGCTCGATGAGGCCACGGGCAAGCTGCTCGACCTGAACCGTTCGCCGGCGCGTAAGGTCGGCGGCATCGACAACCGCGGCAGCCACTTCTACCTGAGCCTTTATTGGGCCGAGGCGCTGGCGAAACAGACCGAAGACGCGGAACTGAGCGCCCAATTCAAGGACGTGGCGGCCGCGCTTGCGCAGAACGAGGCGCGCATCGTCGAAGAACTGGCGGCGGCGCAAGGCAAGCCGGTGAATATCGGTGGCTACTATCGTCCGAACACCGATCTCACGAGCAAGGCGATGCGGCCGAGTTCGACGCTGAATCGCGTGATCGACGCGATCGCGTAATGCAACTCGGGGCGGCTGTCGATGCCGCTCCCCGCGAACTGGCACGGTGTGATGCCGGCCCTGGGTTCTGCGTGAGCTTCTCGCGCGAAACCAGGGCCTTTTTGTTGAATGTGCGGCGGGATGGAACAGGGACCGCTACGACCTGTTTGATTCTATAGCGCAGCACGCGCGATTCGGCTGCGCAATCCCCGCCCGATACACGCGTGCCGCGCCGCGTATTGCCGGCCGTCTACTGCAGTGAATCACCGCTGACTGCGTTTCATCGACATAGTCGGAAATCTTCCCGGCGACGCCGCGTCGAATGCCGGTTTTCCGCGGCTGCAACCGGTTATAAATCGTGCTGAGACAGAAGACGCCCACCTTCACGCAACACGTCGTCATGCTGGCAGAAGCTAAGCCGTATCATTCCCGTGTCCGCGCCGTCGCTGTAGAAATGCGATAACGGAATCGTGCCGACGCGTTTTCGCCGCAGCAGATCGAGCACAAAGTCGCGATCGCTTTTATCCGAAACGGCGCGGAAATCGGCCAGCAGGAAAAATCCGCTGGCACAGGGCTTGACCTTTAGCGCCGAGCCGCGAAGCGAATCGACGAGGAGATCGCGCTTCTTCTGGTAGAAATCGGCCAGATGCAGATAGTTGTTCTCGTCGTCAACCGAGGCTGCAAGCGCCATCTGGAATGGAGCAGGGGCCGCGTAGACGAGATACTGATGAACCATTCTGATCTCTTTCATGATCTCCGCGGGCGCGACGCAATATCCGACGCGCCAGCCTGTCACATGAAAGGTCTTACCCAGTGAAGTCGGAGGCCAAGCGGTCATAGGAAGACAAAACATTCTACCAACTCCTTGGCTCACAGAACGACATGGCTACGATCCGACTTCGGACAGAATCACGATGTCGGTGCCTCGCGTTATCGCGATCAGGCGGTCGATATCGTTCTGATCGAGCACGCCACCGAGCGGGTTATGAGGCGTGTTGACGATGATCATGCGCGTGCGCGGCGTGATTGCAGCCTGAACCCGATCCCAGTCTATTTTCATCGTGCCGAGTGGAATCCTGACCGGAACCGGTGTGGCGCCTTGCAGCCGGATCGTGGGCTCATAGCATTCGAATGCCGGATCGAAATAGATCACTTCGTCGCCGGCATGGACGAGTGCCGTGATCGCCGCATAGACCGCCTCGAGGCCGCCCGCGGTGACGGTGATTTCCGTGTTCGGATCGTACTGCGCCCCGTAGAGCTTCGCTGTTTTCCTCGCCAACGCCTCGCGCAGCGGCAGCACGCCGGGCATCGGCCCGTACTGGTTAAAGCCTTCCTGAACGGCCCGAAATGCAGATTCGACCAGGTGCGGGTCGGGAGTGAAACTCGGCGCGCCCTGCCAGAGATTGATTGCCTTGTATTCGGCGGCGAGTTGACCGACCACGGAAAAAATGGAAATGCCGCTATTGAGCTTCGATTTCAATACGAGTGAGCTTTGCATCGTCGAGACCGGGTATATTTTCTGGAAGAGGAGCTTGATCAAAGGATCGCAACGGCGACCGAAAGCTTCGGCTAAAACGTCCGTTACTTGCTGTTGGGTTTGTTCGCAAACGGTTGGGTCAGTAGCCCACGAGCAGCCGTCGCTTCGTCGATGGGCGCAGCAATCGAGGCCTCTTCATCGAGCATCGCTTGTGCTTTGGGGAAGTACTCGGCCAGCCGGCCTTCCTGCCGGCCGTCCTGTTCCCATAGGTAAACAGCACGTATGCGGAGCGCTGCATCGCTGGATTTCTCATCGAACATCGTGTCGTTCCTCGTTCAAATTTACGAAAGGCGACGCTTAAGCCAATCGACAGGCGCAAGCGGAAGCGCTCTTTCCTTAACGCTTGAGGAATGCCACTATTTCATTCGCGCACGAGAAAGCGCGCGACGGGCAGGCAAGCACTGATCGACGGCCTGCTTTCTGAATCGAAAGCATGGCGCGCAATTAACTGCTGGAGTGACCCGCTTCCGTGATGAGCCGCGTGCTGCGGCGGCCGCCGCCGAGACGGCGGCGTCAGCTGGGGGAGTTTGGTACGCGGTAGCGGCGCTCAGACTTTCGTGACGCGGCGCGAGCCGCCCGCATAGGATGGGATTGGATTCGTAGCGATTGCTTCGCCGTCCGGCTCAGGAGCGGGGCGCGACTGCGGGCAACATTGATTGCATCATGGTTCAAAGGGCCTATCGCCATCCGAGCCCTGGCGCGACATGCGTCAAAATCGAGCCGATCACATGGGCGCAATACTCGACACCCAACTGATTCGGCACGGTCAAAAGCAACGTATCGGCTTGCGCAATTGCCTCATCCTTTGCAAGCTGCTCGACGAGCCTGTCGGGCTCTGCCGCGTAGGTGCGGCCGAAAATTGCACGGATGTTCTCGTCCAGCATACCAACGGTGTCCTCGCTATGGGAATCGCGCCCAAAATACATGCGATCCTCGTCGTTCATCAAAGCGAAAATACTGCGGCTGACCGACACGCGCGGTTCCCGGTTATGGCCAGCTTCTTTCCATGCCTGCCGGTAAGCGCGAATCTGCTCTGCCTGCTGGATGTGCAGAGGGCGGCCCGACTCGTCGTTCTTCAGTGTCGAACATTGCAGGTTCATCCCCATCGTGGCCGCCCAGACCGCGGTGGCGTCCGAGCCCGAGCCCCACCAGATCCGCTCGCGAAGGCCTTCGGAATGCGGCTCTACGCGCAGCAGGCCCGGCGGATTCGCAAACATCGGCCGCGGATTCGGTTGAGCAAAACCTTCGCCGCGCAGCACCTCGTAAAACACCTCGGTATGGCGCCGCGCCAGATCGGCATGCGTTTCGCCTTCCTGCGGCGCGTAACCGAAATAGCGCCAGCCGTCGATCACCTGTTCGCCGGAGCCGCGACTGATGCCAAGCTGCAGCCGTCCGCTTGCGATCAGATCTGCTGCGCCGGCATCTTCCGCCATATAGAGCGGGTTTTCGTAGCGCATGTCGATTACAGCAGTGCCGATCTCAATCCTGCTGGTTCTGGCGCCGACGGCAGCAAGCAGAGGAAACGGCGACGCGAGCTGGCGGGCGAAGTGATGAACGCGAAAATATGCGCCATCCGCGCCGAGTTCCTCGGCGGCCACCGCGAGGTCGATGGATTGCAGCAGGACATCCGATGCCGAACGTGCCTTCGAATGCGGGGTATTGGCCCAGTGGCCGAATGAGAGAAAGCCGATCTTTTTCATTCCAGACTTCGTGCGTATGCGTTCGATGAGAAGGTGCGGGATGTCGATGAAGCATAGCGCGATCGCCAGCGGGACGCTGGCAAGACTGAAAAGCGGACATCCGGACTTGGCCCAAACCAGACGTCACCGAATGGCCGATTCCGGTGTCCAATGTACGAGCTCGGTCCGTGACGGAGGTGCCGCGATCGAGCGCCCCGGCCCGAGCGCGCCGCATCATCGTTCGGCGCGGCGGAAGAGCCGCAGGCGCGAGACGCCGCCATCCGGGAATATGTTAAAGCGTACGTGCGTGACGAGCGGCGCGGCGTCCGGCTCGAACGTGTGCGCATGATCCATTTGCAACGACCGTTCGGCGAGGAGCACCGGCCAGAACATCGACTGTGTGACTAGCGATTCGCCCGTACCGCCTGTCACGCTCGCTCCGTGCGGCGAACAGCGATCCGCGAAGTTGCGCTTGAAGTGAGCGGTATCCACGACGATGCGCGATGCGTCCCGGCTTCGCGAGTTCGACGATGCACCAGTCGTTGCCCGGCTCGCGGCGCCGTTTCGTCTCCCAACCTTCGCCGATGTTTACCGCGTGATGCGGCAACAACAGATTCGAAGCAAGGCCGAAGTGCTCGTTTGTCCGCAGCGACGACGGGCGCGTCGGCGGGAATAGTCGGAGTTGCCATGGCTATTGGTGGTACGCGGTCAGGTTGCCGGGACCCACGTCTGAGTGCCGGGCAGGTCGGAATGGAAATCGTCGAGCACGACGATGTCGACGGGCTTCGGCGTGTTGTCGCCTTGGCCCTGAATGTTCACGATGTCCTGCGGACACGCGGAAAACGCGACGAAGCAGTCCATTTCCGCGCGCAGCGTGATGTACTCGCCGGGCCGGGTGACGGTAGGCAGCGTGTGCAGCGTGATGCCGTCCGGCTGCACGCGGATATTCATGAAGATGTTGAACGACGCGAGGTTGGGACGCGGCGGCGTCACGCCGAGTTCGAACATGCCCTCGAACATGTTGTCGCAGCAGTTGCGGTGATAGCCGCGCGCACCAAGCAGTTCGTAGCGCTTGCGGTCGCAGGCGGCCATGAAGGTGTCGTGGACGCCGGGCGTGGTGTCTTCGACTACCGTCAGGATCGGATGACGCTGGTTGGTGACGAAGCTGTCGCCCACGACCGGATTGAGTCGCTGGTTCCAGACACGCGTCGTCTCCATGCACATGTATTCGGAGAGGTCATACGCGTTCCAGGCCCAGCAATCGACGACCTGGGTGCCGTGCGTATTGACCACCCTGACGGCCTGGCCTGCCTGGAGACGAACTGCCTTGCCGTGTCCGGCGGGTACGGTGAAAGGGGAAGGAGAGGAGGTCATGAGCGGGACTCTTGCGGTGTAGAACGGTGAAGGAACTGGCGCAGACGCGCCGACGAAGGGTGATCGATGACCCGCGCGGGCGGCCCCATCTCGACAATCTTGCCGCCGTCCATGAAGACGATGCGGTCGGCCACCTCGCGCGCAAAGCCGATTTCGTGGGTGACGACGATCATGGTCGTCGCGCCGCTCGCGAGCCCACGCATCACAGCGAGCACCTCGCCGACGAGTTCGGGATCGAGCGCGCTGGTCGGCTCGTCGAACAGAATGACTTCGGGCGCCATGGCGAGCGTTCTGGCAATGCCCACGCGCTGCTGCTGGCCGCCCGAGAGCTCCGCGGGCATCGCGGCGTGCTTGCTGGACAGGCCGACCTGGCGCAGCGCTTCCACCGCGATGTCGCTCGCTTCGAGGCGCGACATGCGCTTGACGCAGAGCAGACCCTCCATCACGTTTTCAAGCGCACTCATGTGCGGCCACAGGTTGAAGCTTTGAAACACCATGCCGATCCGGCTGCGTTGCGCGCGAATCTGGTACTCGGGACGCGCCGCCGCGTCCTCTCGCAGACCGACGCGTTCGCCGCCGATCCACACCTCGCCGGAGTCAGGCGGCGAGAGCCAGTTCAGGCAGCGCAGCAGCGTGGACTTGCCCGAACCGGACGGCCCGAGTATGCAGACCACTTCGCCGCGCGCGACGTCGAGGCTCACGTCGTCGAGAATGCGTTGCGGGCCGAACGACTTGACGATGTTTCGGGCGCGCAGCGCAGCAGAGGCGTTCGTATTCATAGCTGTTTACCGTCCGGGCACGAGGCCATGAGTGCGTGCAATGCGGCGCTCCCAGTGGCGGGTGGCGTGAGCGAGTGCCGCCGTCGCCGCCCAGTAGACGAGCGCCACTGCGAAATAGACTTCGAGCGGCGCGTAGGTTTCAGACACCACGCCCTTGGCGACAAACATGAATTCGTGCACCGAAATCACGGAGAGCAGCGCCGAGTCCTTGAAAAGACCGATCAGCGCCGGCAGCAGAAGGGGCAGCGCTTGCGGCGCTACGATTCGCCGCGCGATCGCGAGCGGTGGCATGCCGAGGGCGACACCCGCCTCGATCGTGCCGGCCGGCACCGCGCCGATGGCCGCCTGGATCACCTGCGCGACATACGGTGCGTAGTAGATCGCGAGCGTCACGACGCCGACCACCGGCGCGGGCAGTAGCAGGCCGAAATCGGGCAACACATAGAACGTCACGTACAGCAGCACGAGCAGAGGCATCCCGAGTGTGAGCGCCATATACACGTCGATCAGCACGACAAGCGCGCGCGGTCCGCGGCGCCGGCCCACGACCAGGGCAATGCCGAGCACGCAGGCCAGAATCGCGCTGAGAACACACAGCCAGATCGTGTCGACGAAGCCGCCGAGCAGCGGCGACAGATAACCCGCGAGGACACCGGGATCGAACCTCATGTCAGGCGCCTCGCATCGCCACAGCCGCGTCGCTGCGCGCGGAGGGCGTCCGTTGCAGACGCCGGCCGAGCGCGATCACCGGCAACACCACGGCGAGATAGCCGACGCTGACGAGGAGCATGATCTGGGTAGACGTGTAGATTCGCGCGGTCACCATCTGCCCGGCGTAGGTCAACTCGGTGACGGCGACCACGGAAGCGAGCGGCGTGGTTTTCAGAAGGATCGTGAACTCGTTGACGAGCGCGGGTACGCTTGCCTTCAGTATCTGCGGCAACGCGATCCGCCACGCGATGCGCCACGGCGGCATGCCGATCGCCGTCGCGGCTTCGAGCTGCCCACGCGTCACCACGCGCAGGTTGCCGCGCAGGATCTCTGCCGTGTAAGCGCCGCTATTGAGGCCGAGCGTGAGCGCGGCGGCCAGCATCGGCTTGCCGCCCAGGCCGATCAACGGCAGCGCGAAGAACACCATGAACAATTGCACGAGCGAGGGCGTGCCGCGCATGAAGCTGATGTACAGGCGCGCGAGCCAACCCAGCGGCGCGAAGCGCGTGAGTTGCATAGCCAGCGCCAGATGGCCGCACACAAGACTGGCCGCCGCGCCGAGCAGGGTCAGCTCGACGGTGACGAGCCAGCCGTCCAGCAGGGACGGCGCGCTTTGAATGACCTGCGGGTCGAGCCACATGCAGTTGTCCTCGAGGTTACAGCTCGATCAGTTCTTCCGCCGTCGCCAGTTCCAGCATGCCGGGCTTGTCGTTGCCGGGAATGCCGGTGCAGCAGGCCGAGACGATGAATACCAGGTCCGCGACCACGCGGCACGCGATGAAGTCGCCTGCTCGCGTGGCGTTCGTTTGCGGCTCGATGCTGCCGTCCTGATGCAGGTCGACGTGCATGAAGAGGTTGATCGGATCGGGCAGCTTCGGCGGGGTGAGACCTTCTTTTGCGACGACCATGGCAACCGATTCCACGCATCCGGTCTGTCCGGTGTAGCCGTTCGCTTCCAGATAGGCGGTGGTCGATGCGGGCAGCAGCAGGTCGTGACGGCCGACGGTATCCTTGCCGAGCACCAGCAACGCGCGGCGGCGGTTGCTGACAATCCGCATGCCGGCCTGCAGCACGTACGAATTGCTGAACACGCGCGTGTGGTGCACGGACATGAAAATGTCCGGATTACTGCGGCTGAATGCGAAGATCGACGCGACGGCGCCCGCTTCCCTGGCTTCGATGCGCAGGATCTGGCCAGCCTTGACGTCGATCGAACGGCTTTCGCCGGCCGGCACGACAACGCGTGTCGGCGCGAGCGGCTCGCGGGCGGGAGTATCTTTGAGTAGAAGCATGGTGTCGGTGCGTTACGCGGCGGAAAGTGCGGACGGAGGCGACGCGTGGACGGAGATCGCGATGTCGGTCACGCGCAGGCCGTTGCCCGGAATGATGTCCTGCGGGCACGACGAGACCGCGCACAGCAGATCTTCGAGTACTTCGAACGTGATGCGATCGCCCGCATTGCTGGTGGGATCGGTCACCTGCATGCGGCGATCCGGCGTGACGGGGCCGTTCTGGAACAGATTGAACGGCTCGGGCATGTCGAACGGCGACAGGCCGTACAGCGCGAGGCCCGAGTGCATGTTGTCGAGACAGTTGCGATGGCCGGTCACGTTGAAATCGACCGCGAAACGCGTGTCGTCGCATGCGGGGACGTTCGCGTCGTGTATGCCCACGGTATCCTCGACGACGCGCAGCAGCGGGCGGCCGAGCGACGAGTACAGCGAGTCGCCGACGTCGAAGAACAGCGAGCGCAACTGGCGGCGCGTATGAACCGGCGAAAGTTTTTCGCTCATGTCGTCCTGAACCACCGCCACGAAGTCGGCGGCCTGCTGGCCTTCCACGTCCGTGATCGTCAGAAACTGGCCCGCCTTGACCTGAAAGGCGCGGCCGTGGCCGGCCTTTACCGTTAGCGCGAGAATGGGTTCGCTCATGCTGCCGGCCTCACTGAGCGGGAATGAAATCGGCCGACGGCGTATCGAACGTTACGCCGAGGTACTGCTTTTGCAGACGCGCGAGTTCGCCGCTCTTCTTCATCGCGAGAATCTCGTCGCTGATGGCTTTGTTCAGACGCGTGTCCTCGGGACGCGTGGCGAGCGAAATCCATTGCGAAGGTCCGAGTTCGCCCGTCAGCTTCATCTTGCCGGGGTTCTGCCTGACGACGCCCGCGAGCACGGTGAGATCGTCGAACACGAAGTCGGCGCGGCGCGTCATCAGCGCGGCGACAGTCTGGTCCACGCTATCCACGCTCAGGATGTTGATCGGCGCGAGGTTCCTGCTCTTCAGCGTTTCGTTGAACTGCTTGAGGATCGACTCCGGCGCGCTGCCCGTCTTGACGGCGCCCGTCATGCCGGCGAGCGATTCGGGCGTGGGCTGCGCAGGAATCTTCGTGAAGTCGAGGCGCACCAGTGCGCCGTTCACGGTCTTGCTGGTGGGCACTACGTAGGCGATGCGCTTCGCGCGTTCCGCCGTGACGTTGAGCGCGGAGCCTTCCATATCGAACGAATGCGCGAGCAGGCCGGGGATGATGCCGCTGAACGCCATGCGCTGATATTCGATTGTCACGCCGAGATGTCTGGCCACGGCCGCGAGAATGGCGGGGTCGTAACCGACGATCGCGTTGCTCGCGTCAGTGTATTCGTACGGGGCAAAGGTCGGATCGATCGCGACGATCATCTTGCCGCGGCTCTTGATGTCGTCGAGCGTGTCGGCGTGCGACGTCACGGCATGCAACAGCGCGGCGGCCGGGATGAGAGCAGCGAGGACGATACGGGTAAGGCGCGGCAGTGACATCGGGTTGGCTCCGTAGTGATGGTGTGCGAACGACGTAGCCGAAAGGCATGATCCGTACCAGCTTCGGATGAGAAACGTCTGTTTCACGAGTTTATCGCGTGAAACGCATGATTCTAAAGGTGGTGTTAAGAAACAGGAGTTTCAGAAAACGGGAAGGCTGTGCCAGAATGTGCGCGACGGCTCGCCGCATCAACGCACGACAGTCGTGCGGCGCATGCCGGCGGCACCGGGCTGGTGCGGTCCTGCACCGCGACAAACGCTTTCCATTGCCGCGGCCGGTTCGTGCCGTTGCGTGTTCACTCTGTTTTAATCGAGCATTCATGGCTGCATCACAGACGAAGAAAAACCGGCGTTCGGTATCGATAGAAAGCCGGATTGCCCAGCGCTACGACCAGTTGTCGGAGATCGATCAGCGGCTCGCGGACGTGATCCTGAGCGCGCCGGGCCAACTGGCGATGCTGACCGCAACGGAACTCGCCGCGAGCGCGCAGGTGTCGAAGGCGACAGCTACGCGCTTTTTTCAGAAGTTGGGCTACGAGTCATACGACGATGCGCGCGAGACGGCGAAGGCGGCGCTAATGGGCGGCTCGCCGCTCTATATGCAGGAGAGAGGAAGGAAAGAAGCGAACGGCGGGCTCGACGAAGTGGTGGAGGCGCACCTGAAGCACGAGGTGACGAACCTTGCCAACACCTACCGGTCGCTCGACAGGCAGATGCTGGCGGAGGCGGTGAGTGGAATCGCAAGCGCGCGAAGGGTAGTGATCATCGGCTACCGGCATAGTCACACGATTGCGACGATGGTCCGCCGCGAGCTCGTGCAGGTGCGCGGCGAGGTGATCGTGCTTCCTGCGCCGGGCGACACCATCGCGGAGTACATCGGCGATCTCGGCGCGAAAGACGTCGCGATCGTCATCGGCTTGCGCCGGCGGGTGCCCGCCGTCGAACTGGTGATGGCAGCGCTGGCCGAAGCAAGCGTGAGCACGCTCTACCTGTCGGATGTGATTGCGGGCAAGCCGGCGCGTCTCGCACGATGGGTGATCCGCTGCCATACGGACGGCATGATGCTGTTCGACAGCGTGGCGGGGATCGCCGCCATCGTCAATCTGATCTGCTCGCTGGTGGCCGAACGTCTGCGCGACCGCGGCAGCGCGCATTTGCAACGCGTCGAAGTATTGCATCAGCGGTTGCAGGAATTGGAATAAATGACACCGTGACGAAACGGAACAGCGGCCGCGCGATCAGGTGTGCAGACATTGCCCGACGGCTGGAATTCGAAGAACTCTGCGCGGTCGCACACGAAGCACGCCGTCAGGGCGCCGGTGTCTTAGCCAGGACCGTCGCTTGCCGCCGCGAGAAGCGGTACCACGAAATCGCTGAGCGGAGTGGCAATGCCGTGCAAGCGGGCACGTCGCTGCACTACCGCGTTACGGCTGTCCCATTCGAGCGGTCGGCCAGCCTCTCGGTCGGCAAGAATCGACGTGCCAAGATCGGCGGGCGAACGATGAAACGCGTCGACAATCTGCTGCGCAACGTCGTCATCGAGGCTTGCTCCTTCCGCGCGCGCGACTTCGAGACATTCGCGGAGATAGGCGAGCGATAGCGCGGTAATATCGGCGCGGGAAAACATGCCGGCGCGACGGCCCGCGAGAACCATCAGGCCAGCGAGCGCGTTTTGCAGAAGCTTTCGCCATGCCATCGAGGTGAAGTCCGCCGCTACATCGACCGTGCAGCGTGTGTCGCGCAACGCCGCCAGCACCAGGCCGGTGTGAGGCGTGTCGGGTAGGGTGATGCGCGGTTTGGCGCGCAGCCATACCGATGCGTCCGCTTCGCGCTGGGCGGGAAACCACACCACCGATGGCAGAACCGGGCAGCGCGGCACGTGAGGCGCGAACAGGGCTTGCTGTTCGACGCCGTTTTGCAGCACACAGACAACCGTTTTCTCGCTGCACAACGCGGCAAGCCATGGTGCGGCGGTTTCGATCTGCGTCGACTTGACCGCCACGAAAACGAGATCGAACTTATGCGCGACATCGGCGGGATCGGTTTTCACCGGTCCCGGCACGCTGATGGAACCGCCTTCGAAACGCAATACCAGCCGTTCGTGAGCGGTGCGGCCGAAGAGTGCGGGTGTGCGTCCAACCTCATGCAGTGCGGCAGCCACGGTGGTGCCGATTGCCCCTGGACCAATGAGTGCGATGGCTGAATATTTGAGGCTTGTCATTCTTTTGTCCTTTCTGACCCGCGAAGGATACATTTCTCCAGACCATGCGACAAATCACTTAAATTGACGGCTTTCTTTAGAAAAACTGTTCCGAACGAAAGGGCGATGAAGCTTATGCGTCGTCGTCGAGGCGACTAGTGTCGAAAGGCGAAGGGTGGCAAGCGACCCGTCTCGTTGGAAAACGAATCGCGCCGGGAACCGTGGAACGGGGTCACCTTAGGGAAAACCTGTAGCCCGACGCGTTCGCGTCCTTGATTCGATATTCGAATCCCGGCCTGGCGCGCCTCGCGCTTTCTTCAACGCATCCCCAGCATTGAATAACGAGGGCTTATAAAGAGGCACGGCCGGGCTTCAGCCCCAGCTCGACGATCGCCCGGATCATCTTCAGCCGGTCGAGTTCGCGCATGCTCAGTGTCACCAGTCCGGGTTCGTTCATCACAGACTCCGTGGTGTACGCGCGCCACAGCATGCGCCTCGCGGAGCCCCGAACCGGACATTTCTAACTGGCCCAAACCAGACATTACTAAATGGCCGTTACATCGTTTGTCCCAGCGAAGTTCAAATGTCGCGTTTCCCGCTAAATACAGATGTCGGGTTTTGCCTTGTCCTTGTTTATGTTTCTGGGGTGGGGCGGCGCAGCCGCCCCCCGTTCCCTCATTTCTTTGGCGCTGACTTCGAGAATGGCCTGGTTCAGATCGGCGACTTCGATCGCAAGCTGCTTCTTCAGCCCGACGAGCGCCTTCTTCGCGCGAACGACTTCGCCAATATGGGTGCGTGAGGGTGAGCCCGCCGCGCGCCGGTCATCACGCATCGCCTGAACCTGTCGCGCCACTTCCAGCGCGCCGCGAGCCGCTTGTTGTCGACTTCCGCGCCCTGGTCGATCTTCGTGATGCGGTCATATTCGGTGTGCGGCAAGACAGCGCCGTCGGCCTGCACCTCGATCGCGCCATCGGGATACTCGACCACCTCCACGTACTCATGGATCAGGCGACGATTGGCCGCTGTGTCCTCGAGCAGGTACATCACGCGGTCATACTGCACGGTGAGTGAATTTGTGACCCGGCGCGGCACACGGTAGGCGAGGATCTGCCGCAGATCCTCGCCGGCACCCAATACCCGGTGCGCGTCGTGAGCGCTGCGGGGCAGCTTGCCGAAACGCCGGTTGAAGTCGGCAATGAAGGAGGGCGCCCAGGCGTTGGCCGTCTCCCGCGTGCTGATGCCACGCAGCCTGAGTTCCTTGACCAGGCGGTCCTGCAGCGTCAGGTTGACGCGCTCCACGCGCCCCTTGGCCTGGCTCGAGTTGGCGCAGAACGCGTCAATGTTGAGCTCGTAAAGAGCCCGGCCGAACTGCGTGACTCCCTTGCCGAGGTGGCAGAGCGGTCCTTCACGTAGAACACGCTGGCCTTGTCGCTGTAGAACGCCACCGGCTTGCCGTGCGCACACAGATACTTCTCCAGCGCCTCGAAATAGCCGAAGGTCGACTCGGTGGCCGTGAAGTGCAGCGCCATCAGCCGGCTGGTTGCGTCGTCGATGAACACCAGCAGCGAGCACGCCGGCGCCCGCTGCTCGAACCAGCGATGGTCGCTGCCATCGATCTGGATCAGTTCGCCGTAGCACGCGCGGCGATTACGCGGCTGGTACACCTTCGGCGGACGGTCCTTGCGCGGGATCCACAGGCCCGCGGCCATCATCAGCGTACGCACCGTCTCGACCGCCAGATCGATGCCGTGACGTTCGCGCAACTTCTCGCACGCGAGCGTCGGGCCAAAATCCGGGTAGCGCTCGTGGATCAGTGTCAGCGCGCGCTGCGCCTTGCCGGGCGGCAACTGGTGGTTGCCCGGGCGCCCGCGCTTGCCCGACACGAGGCCCGCCACGCCGGCCGCGCGATAGCGTCGCACCAGACGCTCGATCTGCCGCACGCTCAGGCCGAGCCGTTCGGCAGCCTTGCCAGGCTTCAGCCGTGCCTCGGTCACTGCCTCAATGACCTTCAGTCGATCCACTTCGCGCATCGTCATCGTGATCGTCCCAGTCGTCTTCATCGCCGGCGCTCCCTGAGGGGTGTCGGGAATCATCCTGCACGCCAAAACACGACATCTGTATTTAGCGGAAACACGACATTTGAATCTGGGACTAACATACGTGTCGAGGCCAGATTCAGATGTCCGCTGTCCAGCCAAGTTCAGATGTCCGCTTTTGCGGGGTTAGAAATCTCTATCTCGGGGTTTCAACTCACGCAGTGTCGAAGGATGGCGCCTGAACGGGCAGGGCGCTTACGCCTGTTCCACTGTCGCTTGCGGACCGCCGGCCAGGTTTGCCGGGTGAGGGCTCAGCCTTTTTGTGTCGAGCCAGTTCCACAATTGCACGCTCCATATCGGCCTGGGTGAACTCGCGCTGCTTCTTCTTGCCCGGCTCACGTACGTTCCGGTTGGTCCGGGTCGAGTCGCCCCGGTTCGTCCGGGACGGAGCTTTACCGATCCTGCTGTTGTCGCGTTGAGCCTG
>NZ_JAVHZD010000070.1:0-10742 GCF_031119615.1 Paraburkholderia sp. SARCC-3016
TCATGCTGGACCCAGTAGAACGGGCGATGCTCGAGCAGGATGTCTCGTACGGTGCCGCCGCCGAACGCGGTGGCCATCGCAACCAGAAACGTACCGATTGGATCGAGGCGGCGCGCGCGGGCTTCGATAAATCCCGAGATGGCGTACGCGAGGATGCCGATTGCCTCCATGACGGCAAGGGCTAGGGTGAGGCGCGGGTGCATTGTCGGGTGCGCTTGGGTGCTTTTAAGGCTTGGGTTGGGATGTTGGCGCGCCCGGTTGCAGCAGGACGAGAACGGCGCCGGCGCCGCCGTCGTGCGGTCGCGCCTGGCAGAAGGCTATCACTTCTTCCTTTTGCACGAGCCATGCGCGGACTTTGCCTTTTAGAACGGGCTCTTTGCCGATTGAGCCTAAGCCCTTGCCGTGGATCACGCGCAGGCAGCGTAGGCCTTTCTTGCTCGATTCGCGGATGAATTCGGCCAGTGCTTCGCGCGCTTCTTCGCGGCGCATGCCGTGCAGGTCCAGTTGCGCTTGCACGATCCATGCGCCGCGGCGCAGCTTGCGGACGACTTCCTGGGCGATGCCGGGGCGGCAGTAGAAGAGGGATTCGTCGGTGTCTAACAGCATCTCCGGGTCGAATTCGTCGGAGATGGCTTCGGTTAGGACGGCGGCTTCGTCCAGGCGCGTTTGGACGGGCAGAGGCGCGGGTGGGTTGCGGGGGAGGGTGGCGCGGGGTTTTGTGCCGAGTGGGGTTACGCTTTCGCCTAGTTCGCGGCGGAAGAGGTCCGAGTCGGCGTCGGCTGCGCGCTTGGCTTCGCGGGCTTTCGCTTGTGCCTGCTGCTGGCGCTGGGATTGTTTTTTTAGGGCGTCGCGGAGGGTGGCGAGATCGGAGAGGGTTGAGCCGCGGGTTAGGGCGGGTTGGGGTGGTTCGGCCGCCGGTTGTGCGGGAGGCTCCGGTGCGCGGGCTTTTGTTGTGCGCTTGGGGTCGCTTGGGTGGGGGCGGTTCTTTGGCATGGCGTGAAAGCTTGAACAAAGAGAGGCGCTTGTGCCGGCCGCCGCGGCGAACGACTATCGCGGCGCTTAGCCGTTTCGGCTCATGTAGTACTTTGGATTTTATCCGTTCTCAGAGAAAGAACGGCGAATTGTGTCATTCCCTCGTTGGAACACTATCGGCCATAAGCCGTTTGATCGCAGCATAGGTATCGACCGGACGCCCAGACGTCGGCTCTGCCTCCGTTTTCGAGTCGGGCCAACTCGGCCCGACTCGGTCGCGGGCGCAGTCCGCCATGAATGAACGCATGGGGCCGCAATCGGCCGCGTCCGGCCAACCGAACATACCTCACAGCGTCGTCGGGTTCGGTGATTATGGGCCACTCACTCTTGGAGTTAACGTGAGAAGCTCGTTGCGATCGCGGTATGCGTAGATCCAGCGGCAGGAAAACTAACTATGCGTAGACTTCATCCGAGTTTAGAACCACTTCGCGCAGAGATCGCACGCTCGACCGAATCGAAGGTTGGAACCCCTCCTTTCTGTATGTCAATCCAATCGAAATATATCGGCCAATCCCTAAAGTTCTGCCAGCAGTCGTTTAAGTAAGACATGAATCGAACAGTGCGATCGTACCGATGGCGAATGTCAAATGATGCGATGTCGGCCATCATTGGCCTACGGGTTCCATCATTTAGGATTGGTGTATCGAATAACATCGCATCCAAATAGTTAAAACTGGCTGACCATCGGTGAATATGATAGACACCAATAGTCGTAACGCGAAATGCCAAAGGCATCTCTCCCACCAATCCCTGAAGTCCTTCGTCAAACGTGATTCGCTCCGTAGTTTCGATTAGCTTCTTGTTCGTAAGTCTTCTTAACGTATGTTCGATTTGGTCGCCAACAAATCCGTATTTTTGCATTTCCGCCAAAACGCTCGGTGTCGAAACAAAGCCTTCGGTTGTTTTGGACGGGGCGCCGCTGTTTAGGAAAGCTATAACAAAGCACGATAGAAAATGCTCTTTCTCGTCGGGATATCTAATGTCAAAAAGATTATAAGCCGTCGAGGAACGTGAATCATAGTGAGAATATTCACCCAAAAGTGCCTGCTTGGTGAATTCGTGCAAAGGAATAAGATACTCTCCGTCGCTTCTCATTATCTCGATAATTTTATCTGAGTTGACGTTTGAGCTACCTATGAATCCCTTTATTAGCTCCAGTGCCTCTCGAATATTCCCTCCGGTTATATTGCTGAGAAGCTCGGAAATCTCCCGATTGGTCTTAAGGGAGAAGAGCAACGCTTTCAGAAATAACGCAAGCGAATCAAGCTTCAACGTTATATTGGCCAGTCGCTCCAAAGGTAGGCGCCCTTCCGCTAGGTCCAGAGAGAATTTCAAGCGTTTCTGTAGCACAAGATCGACTCTCGGCGGTGAGATTGTCAAGATGCGTTGTGGATAAGCCGAAATCGAACCCGACGATTTAGACGCAAAATACGTTTGAGGTCTTATGGAAATTAGAACGAGGGCCAGCCATTTCGCGGCAAATTCTTGCGCCGCTAAAAACGCTTGTTGCTGATCGTCCAATTTCCGTTGATCCGCATTGTCTATGCAAATCACAACCTGCTTCCTTCTTCCTTTGGAGAAGTGAGTAATGCATCTTTGTAGGTGGCTTACCTTGTCAAATACGAGGCCGTTTAAATGTTCGATCTGTTTTTCAATGAATTTATCAGGTGCCAATTCCTTTAATCGTCCATAAATTCCCTTTTCGAATCTTTGTAAATCACCGTGGTACACGCCTCGGACAAACGCATCTTCGTATAAATCGATGTCGTGGTCCTCCAGCAACTGACGTTCGATTTCCTCGATAAAGAATTCATATAAATTCTGACCTAGATTCGCTTGATTTCCAAGGTCGATATAGAGAAATATCGAATTCTCTATTTCGTCCGCAGCTCTCACATAAATAAGATTACGAACAAACGATGTTTTCCCAACTCCGACGTCACCAATAATTACGATCGGACGGCGACCTAATGCTTCCGCGACAACCTCAGCCGACACCCCAAATTTGTCGTCGGGGGAGCCGCGCAAACTTTGCAGTGTAGGTCCCTCTGCCGTCGGATGGAACATAGCCGCATACCGGGCTGAAAGGATACTTTTCCCGACCATCGCATCGCGAGCCAATGCTCCACTTTCGCAATAACATTCTTCGTAAAAGCGCTTGCGAACTGCAGGGGTATTTGGCGCATCCTCGATTAACAAATCGCTTAACGTGCGCAGACTCTGTTGCGAAGTGCTGGGATATCGAAATGACGGATATCCAGGAAGATAACTCGAAAGTTTAACTGGTACACCGGTAGGCGCGCTTGAAGAAAGGTCGTTCAATAAAATCTTTCGATTCTCGGCGTGCGGTGAAATTGCCTGCCATAAACGGGCAAATTGCTTCTGGATTTGACTGGGGCCGTTAAAAAGTAAGCATTTCCCGTCGGCAGGCGGAATGCCGTCATTTCTCACGCCGAGAAATACAACTAACTGTGTTCCATTCGTCACTACAGCGATTTGGATACCTCTGTCACTACAATATTTTTGAGCCTGGGTAAAGGCAGCTTGAAATTCATTCGACATCAATATTAGAGATCGAATCGACCGCACGACTCCACCATTCACTTCAGCCGGGATGTCGAAATATTTCCCTGCTTTCTTGGCCTCAATCACAATTTGTGGCGGCTTACCAAGTTCATAGTCACTATATTCGCCATTATATCGTCGCTCTAAATGCGTTTCGGCGCGATCCCAGCCTAAACACTCATGAATAAGCCTATCGATAAAGCGATGTCTCGTGTCTGCCTCATTGAGGTCGGCAAGTCCCTCCTTCGTGTCCTCCAAGAGCAGAGATAATGCCTCTTCGCCGGCCGCCAAATCCGAACTGGACATAGTTTTCCCCGTGTCTGTTTTCGACAGCATGCCAGAAGTCGGCTTCCGATAGAAGCCTGCGGGCAATGAGATTAGTCGCAGAGCGAAGGCTCGGTATCCGAGGCACAGCAGACGTACGAGCGCTCCCTCAAAGCGTGATCCGCCGATCGCTCATGGTCGAGGTCGGCCAAATGCAATGTGCATTGAATGCAGTCTGCAAAGACACGGTCACCCACACGTATGTTCGGGGTAACCCTCGTCAACTTCGTCAAAGAGGCGCCTCATTGCCCTGACATATTCAGAAGTTATATATTCAAAAGCAGCGGTCCGAGATGGAGTCGGAGGCGGGATCGCCAAGCGGTATATTGACCTGCGGATTTAGTTCTCGAAACGTCGAGGTGGATGCGAAAAGACCAGAGCCAACTAGCCTCTGGTCCCCCTCCTCAAATCAAGCCGGCGTAATCACCAACTTCCCCTTCTGCACTTCCACGCGAGCCTTCCCCGAAATCTCAAACCCCGCCTCTTCCAGCCACCGTCCCGACAGCCGGATCCACGGCACAGGCGGATAATCCTCGTAATTGTGTCTCCACGACGGCCAGTGCTTCGGCCGATAAAACGGTTGACGTAGTTTCGACACGGTCAAGTGACGAACCGAAGTACCGTCCTCTGCTTTATGATTGCGATCAGCCATGATCAACTCCTTGGTTGAGTTGGTTGTGGTTAGCGGGTCGTGTGGG
The DNA here is from genome assembly GCF_031119615.1 of Paraburkholderia sp. SARCC-3016. Lineage (NCBI taxonomy): Bacteria > Pseudomonadati > Pseudomonadota > Betaproteobacteria > Burkholderiales > Burkholderiaceae > Paraburkholderia > Paraburkholderia sp. SARCC-3016. The sequence goes on from NZ_JAVHZD010000070.1 coordinate 4,620, forward strand.
TGGCAGCCCATGCGGCCCGCGCTCTTTCTCCTTCCTGCTCTCCTTCTTCTCATTCCGTTTGCTACAGAAAGAACGCATTCAACGTTCTTTAGCGATCCGACATATTTTCAATCATCGGATCAGCAAATGCAATGACGCGTTCAAGCTAAAGATGCACAAAACAGGCGAAGTTCACGCGCACCGCACATAGCAACCAGATTTCACAATCCCCCACGCAGCAAGACAAATTAGCTGCTTAAGCCGCAATTCTTGTATTCCCCCAAAAAAGCTAAGAATCGTCCAATAGACGTTACGGATCGCGTCGCGTAATTTGTCGGGCTTGTCTCAATCAAGCTAACTAAAAACCGTATCGCTAAACGACAAATATCCATGGACAACGAATCGACACACTCACACCGCCAGTACCGTCTCGACATCCCGCAAACCCCCAGCGCCGACAAAGCCGACATCTACAGCTTCGAGGGCGAGCGCGCAATCGGAGAGCCGAGTCGCTACGTGATCCGCTTCACGCATCCGAACCACGAGCTCTCGCGCGCCGACTATCTCAACAAACCGGCATCGCTCGTCATCCAACCGCGACACGACCCGTTGCAAACGCGCGAGCCCGAACCGGAGCGCCGGGTGCAGGGCGTGATAACCCGCTTCACTCAGCGGCAAAGCAGCCCCGACGAAACCACGTACGAGGTCGTATTGGAATCGCGCCTCGCGCTGCTACGCAACGCCCCGAAATGTCGCTTCTTTCTCGATGCGACTCTTCCGGAAATCATCGAGAAAATTCTGCGCGAACATCAGTTCGACATGCTCATCGCGCGCTTCGATTTCACGCTGTACCGTCAATATCGAAAGCATGCGTTCGTCATGCAATGGGAAGAAGACGACCTGACCTTCATCACGCGCCTATGCCGTCGCAGCGGAATATGGTTCGTCTGCGAGGAGGGCAAGCGTTGCGAAGTCGTGCGCTTCGCCGACGACCTCACGCACTACCGGCGCGATCCGAACCTGACCGTACCGTACCTGGAGTACAGCGGTATGAGCAGCAACGGTGCGCAGTCCGTGCACACGCTGAAAATGCACGCGAAAACCATCCCCACGCGTTACGCGGTGCGCGCCTACAACTATCGCCAGGCATTCAGGCCTGTCGAGAGCACGAACCTGATTCGCGACGACCGCACAACCTACGGTGAAACGTATACATGGGGCACGGCGCATCTGAACAACGAAGAGGCGCAACAGGAAGCGCTGCTTCGGCGCGAGGCCGCGCTAGCGAGCCAGGTGATCTATGAAGGCACGGGCGATCTGCTGGACCTCGCGCCGGCGAGCGTCGTCAAACTGTCCAACCGTGAATTGCCCGACGCGAAGCATGGCTTGCTTGCGGTACGCGTGAAGTGCACTGCCTCGCGCAGCAGTTCGTATCAGGTGGAGTTCACCGCGATTCCGTGCGATCGGCTCTACCGTCTGCCGTTGCTCGAGCACACGTGGCCGCGAATTCACGGCACGATCACCGGCACGATCGCGTCGCCGGGCGATTACAAGGAACCTTATATCGACGAAAACGGCGAGTACATCGTCAGCCTTCACCTCGATCGCGACAAACGTCTTCCCGGTCTGAATAGCTGTCCGATGCGGCTCGCAAAGCCGTTTGCCGGCGCCGATGAAACGGGATTCCACTTCGGCCTCGTCGAAAGAACGGAGGTCACAGTCGGCTTCCATCACGGCAATCCGGATATGCCGTACATCAGCCAGGTGCTTCACAACTCGCGCGCCCCGGATCCGATCGTATCGAAGCGGCGCTGGAACAGCCGCAGCACGTTACGCACGCGATCGAACAATACCGTCGAGTTCGAAGACTGGCCCGACGAGGAACATATCAAGGTCGCCACCGAGCAGGGCAAGTCGCAGCTCAACCTCGGCTATACGGTGGACCGCAACCGCAAGTTCCGCGGAGAGGGATTCGAACTGCGTACCGATCTGAAAGGCTGCCTTCGAGCTGGCGGCGGCATGCTGTTGTCCGCGGACATCCAGGAGCGCGCCGTTGGCGAACAGACGGACATGGAAGCCGCGCTCGATCACTTCCGCACCACGCTTGCGCAGGCTCAGGCACTGGCGGATACGGCACGGGCCGCGCAGGCAGAGATCGCGGATGTGAAGGCGGAAAACCAGTGGCTTAAAGAAGAACTGGCGGACCTGAAGAAGGCCGTAATCGCGCTGTCGGCGCCAGACGGTATTGGCTTGTCTACGCCAAGCCGGGTGCTGGTTGCGGCAGGTAAGGATATAAGCGCCGCAACGTCGTCCGCATTTAACGTGAGCGCGATGAAGAATGTGGTGGTTGCCGCGGGCGGCATGTTGTCGGTGTTTGTTCATCGGCTCGGCATGAAATTCTTCGCTTCGCGCGGCAACATTGAAATCCAAGCTCAAAGCGACGAGATCAAGATCGCATCGAACAAGGATACGACCATCACCAGCAGCAACGGGCGTGTCGTGATCGAAGCGAAGGAGCAGCTGATCCTCAAATGCGGCGATTCGTACATAAGCCTGACACCTTCCGATATCGAAGACGGAACATCGCGCACTCGCACCTGGCGGGCGCGTAATTTCCACCGCCAAGACCCCGCGAGCATGCCGTCCGATTTGCCCGTGCTTCCTCAACCTGTAGGGACGGAGTGCGCGCGTAATGCGGGCAACGCTAGCGTCCCGTTCGTGCGTATTCGACGTGGCCTCTAATTCCCAATTTCTAATGTCATCGCCCTACGATGAACCGTTGCTTGAGCCGATCCGCGAGCAGTATGCCTCGTTCGAATCCACGCATCCTTCCATGCGGCTGTATGCGTTGATCGACGCCCACGTGTTGTATTCCCCCTGGGCGCATGGCTTCCGCGGCCGTCTCCGTGGTATGCCGTGCTTCCCTTTGTACGGCGGCACGGGTCTCGATGATCTGTCGGAATCCGGCCCGGTGCTGATTGCTTGTCCGAAACCGGATGACGGCCACGCGCTGGGGTTTATGCGTAGCGTGATGGAGCTCACGCTACGCGATTGCAGATTCGCTTCGTGGATATGGTCTACGCACGAAATCGAACCGCTTGTCGCGCATCTTCAAACATTGCTGCAGGCGCGTCTCGGCCCTGACGGCGATGAAGTGTGGTTCCTGTTTTACCAGCCTGCCTATCTTGCGGTGCTTCATCGCTTGCTCTCGGACGAGGCGCGGGCCTATATGTTCGGCCCGTGTCTCGCGTGGTGGTGTATCGATTTTCGCCACGAGGTGATCAAGCTTGCTGGCGAGAATTTGCCGCTGCCAAAGGCCTGGGATGCGCTGCCGATACCGGAGCACGTGGCGAATGAACTGCAACGCGCCGGTTCGCTGATGCAAGTGCATGCGTGGCTGAAACGAGCGCGTCCGGAATTGCTCAACCGCCTGTTCCATACAAACAGGCAATTGCAACAGGTATCACCGCATGTCGAGCGTGCACTCGAATATGGCATTACGCGCAAGATCGATCTGTGTACGTATGCGGCGTATGGACTGCTTTACGGCGAGCGATATGACGATCATCCGGCGTTGCAGGCAATTCTTAGCCGTGCGGGTACGTGCAAGACGACGCTTATCGATGCGTATGCGGCTGCGGGTCCCAACGTGTGGGCAGAAGTGGCCGAGACCGCGAAGCAGCGCGCGGCCGAGGCCGCGGTAGTCGCATACCAGCAAGAGATACGTACGTCTAAAAAAGCGACGGTGAAAGTCTGGCTCGTCAATGCTCAACATGCGCGGTTACGCAACGTGCAGATCTGGCTGGTCGACGGATGTCGCTTCTTGTGCGCTTCGCTGGGAGACATTCAGGCAGCCTGGTCGAGATTCCTCGAGTGCGGACTGGAATTCTCGTCCGCACGTATGCCGGTGCCGGGGGAGCGCGTCCAGGTGGGATGGTGGGAGCGCGGCGTGACCTATTGCGAAACGATCGTAAGAGGAGAACTGCCGCGCGCTGAAGGCGAGGGGCTCGCCATCGTGACGCTTCACTTCGATGGACGCGTCACCGTGAGCATGCATGCCGATCGGCCTGATCCAGCGCCGGAATGGTGGCGGTTGCAGCAGCCTTGACGGGGTGTGGGGGGGCGACTGATAGGGGTGGTGAATGAAACGGATTGTTTTGTTGCTGATTGGTGTGGGCATCGGGGCGCTGATGCCGGGCTGCAAGTCCGCGGGTCCTGGCGAGGACGTGCTGGCGACTGCCTGGAGTGCGAACTACACCGAGGACTATATCTACGACTTCAGGATACGGACGGGCTCGGGCAAGGACACCGGCCTTGAAGGTATTCAGGTTAAAGAATTCTCGAGAGGCGGGACGGGATCGAGTGAGTGTTGCTCGACCATACCTCGCGTTGGGCAGCGGATCGAGATTGTGTGGCGCGTTGGTGATTACCGCGCCACGGATACGGATATGAAGACGTTTAACAAGACTGTAGTCGTGACCGGAACAATGCCAAAGAAAACGCTGGAACACAGCGTTTTGATCGTCCGCTTCTTCCAGAACCATGAGGCGGAGGCCGAGTTGATACCGGGTGACGGCGATTTTGGTCCATCGAATCAGCGCATCGACAAGCTGTTCTTTGGCGTCCCGCGCGTGATGCGAACGAAGGGGGAATGACATGCAGGAATGAGTTGATGTGGGATTTGATCGCGCCGGACGGCGGTCCGGGTTCGCGGCTTGATCAGTTGTTTTACGGTTGGCGCGTTATGCGCTAAATGAGGGATTAAGGAAATGAGGCGAATCGCTTGCCTATTGCTTTGTATTGGAACTATAGGACTGCTCTATGGCTGCGCGTCTGCCAAATCAAACGAATACGTGACGGCATCGGTGTACGGAGTGAACTACAGCGAGGATTATGTTCCGCGTTTCTCGATTCTGACCGCGTCGGGCGATCAAACAGGAATGGGAGGCGCCCATGTCCAGGAATTCTCCAAAGGAGGCCTCAGTGGGCAAGTGTGTTGTGCGCCGATTCCAAAGCCGGGTCGGATCTTGATCGTTTCATGGCGCATCGGTGACCGCAAAGAAGCCGAAGCGAGCTGGAAGAGACTCAGGAAGACGGTCGTTGTGAGGGGAGAGGTCTCAAATGGCGCAGACAAGATCAATTCACTGATCGTTCGCTTCTTCCCGGGGCGACAGGTGGAAGCCGAACTGATTAGTGAATCGACAGGGCCAAATGCCAGACCCAGCCCGCGGCGGGATCAGCTGTTTTATGGGCGCCGCGTTATGCGTGAAATCGGAGATTGATGAATGAAACGAATTGCTTACCTGCTGGTTTTTATTGGGGCTGTGGGACTGCTCTACGGTTGCGCGTCGACCAAATCGCACGAATACGTGAGGGCATCCGTGTATGGAGTGAACTACAGCGAAGACTATGTTTGGGATTTTTCGATTCTGACCGAATCGGGCGAGCAGACAGGTATGGGTGGCTCCCGGGTACAAGAGTTCTCCAAAGGAGGTCTCAGTGGACTCGAGTGTTGTGCCTCAATTCCGCGCGCTGGCCGGACCGTGATTGTTGAGTGGGAAGCGGGCGACCGCAAAGAAGCTGACGTGAAGTGGAAGAGTTTCAGGAAACAGGTGGTTGTGAGGGGCGAGGACTCGAGTGATCCGGACAAGTTGAACTCATTGGTTATTCGCTTCTTCCCCGGGCACGAGGTAGAAGCTGAACTGATATGTGAATCGACAGGATCTGATGCCAGACCCAGCCCGCGGCGCGATCAGTTGTTTTATGGACGCAGTGTTATGCGACAAATGGGGGATTAAGGAATGAGGCGAATGGCTTGCCTATTGCTCTGTATGGGGACCGTGGGGCTGCTCTACGGTTGCGTGTCCACCAAATCAAATGAATACGTAACCGCATCTGTGTACGGAGTGAACTACAGCGAAGACTATGTTCCGGATTTTTCAATTCTTACCGAATCGGGTGAGCAGACAGGTATGGGCGGCTCCCGGGTTCAGGAGTTCTCCAAAGGGGGCCTCAGTGGACTTATGTGTTGCGCGCCGATTCCAAAGCCAGGTCGGTCCTTGATTGTTGGATTTGCCCCCGTACTTCCGGACACCGTCTCACACTTGAGTTGATGAATCCGTCCTGCGCCTGAACTCGCGAGGT
>NZ_JAVHZD010000071.1:0-9982 GCF_031119615.1 Paraburkholderia sp. SARCC-3016
TCGCATTCACGCAGCGATACTATCTGAAACAGCTCGCTGCTTAACCCGTTGGCGTCCACGGCTTCCGACCGACCTCATCCAATGTCGGATTCCGACCGCCATTCACACGGGCCAGCGACCAGCGCTCAGTCTCGCGAAGTCAGCAGCATGTCGGTCAGAGCCGCTCCGCTCGGCACCATCGGCCAGACGTTTTCAGCCGGATCGGTAACGAAATCCATGAAGACCAGTCTGTCTTTAGTCTGCAACGCTTCCCGGATGACGGGTTCGACGTCGGCCGGACGCTCGATGCGAAACCCCGAGTGTCCGTAAGCTCGCGCAAGCGCAACGAAGTCAGGCAGCGCATCCATGTACGACTGCGAGTATCGGCTACCGTAATGCACGTGCTGCAGTTGCTTGACCATCCCGAGGTAGCCGTTGTTCAGCGACACGATCTTGATCGGAAAGTGATATTGGCGGCAGGTGGACAGTTCCTGAATACACATCTGGATGGAGCCGTCGCCTGTAATGGTGATCACGTCCTTCTCGGGGAAGGCGCGCTTTGCGCCCATTGCATAGGGAAGGCCGACGCCCATAGTGCCAAGTCCTCCGGAGTTGATCCATTGCCGCGGTGCTTCAAATGGATAGAGTTGCGCGGCCCACATCTGGTGCTGACCGACATCCGAGCAAAGAATAGCCTGTCCGTGCGTCGCTTCCCAAAGCTTTTGAATCACGAACTGCGGCTTGATCACGAGGTCGCTGGCGCTATACGCCAGACATTGCCGGGCTCGCCACGTATCGATCGAGCACCACCATGCCGCGCGCCGACTCCGGTCGAGCATGGTGTGCTTCAAAACTTCGAGCAGATCGACTAAAACCTGCTTCACATCGCCGACAATGGGAACATCCACCTTGACGCGCTTACCGATGCTGGCCGGATCGATATCGATGTGAATGATCTTGCGCTGCTGGCTGGCAAAATGCTGGGTGTTGCCGATCACCCGATCATCGAAGCGCACACCGATCGCCACCAGTACGTCGCACTCGTGCATCGTCATGTTGGCCTCGAGTGTGCCGTGCATGCCGGGCATGCCAACAAAGCGTCGGTCCGTGCCGGGAAATCCACCGAGACCCATCAGCGTATTGGTGACCGGCGCATCGACCACCTCCGCTAGTTCCTTGACGAGGTGTGAGGCGTTTGCGGCGATCACGCCACCGCCGGTGTAGATATACGGCTTTTGCGCGCTGGCAATCAGTGCAGCGGCCGTGCGGATCTGTGCCGGATGGCCCTTAGTATGAGGCCTGTACGAACGCAGCGGCACGCTTTCCGGGTAGAAAAACGGATAAGTTGCCAATGCGACGTCCTTCGGTACGTCGACCACGACGGGGCCGGGCCGCCCGGTGCACGCGATATGAAATGCTTTCTTGAGCGTAATGGCCAGATTTGCGACGTCGCGCACGAGGAAGTTGTGTTTGACGACGGGCCGTGTAATGCCGATCGTGTCGCACTCTTGAAATGCGTCTTCGCCCATTGCGTCGGTGGGCACGTTGCCGGTGATCACGACCAGCGGGATGGAGTCGAAATAAGCCGTCGCAATGCCGGTGATGGCGTTCGTCACGCCCGGTCCGGAGGTGACGAGCGCCACGCCGGGGCGACCGGTGGCACGCGCATACCCGTCGGCAGCGTGCACGGCCGCCTGCTCATGGCGCACCAGAATGTGTTCGATCGACTCGGCCTTGGCAAGCGCGTCGTAGATCGGTAAAACCGCACCGCCAGGATAGCCCCAGATGGTATCAACGCCCTCAGCCCGCGATGCGGCGACGACGATCTCGGCGCCGGCCAGTCTGGGGTCGCCTTGGCGGTGTGACATGGCGGCATCGCGATGCTTGAAGATATCTGCGGCTTTCATGGATGAGAGGATGGATAGTCGATCAGGGTTGCAATGTCGCTGGCGAGGCATTGACCTTGACGCGGAACAGCGTGTATGGCTTGCGGCGCAGATCCGTCCCACCATTGAATTGTGCCATCCGGTTCAACTGGTTCGCGGTGAAGTACAGGTATCCGTCCGTGCCAACTGACAACGTATCGGGCCACAGGATGCGCGGGTCATGAGCAATCGTCTGCCAGCTGCCATCCGGATTCATCTTTCGAATGCTGTTGCGTTCGTAGTCTCCCGCATAGACCGCTCCGCTTGCGTCGGACTCCAGCCCGTCGGAGGCGCCTTTTTCACCGAGGTCTTTAACTGTCGCCTCGACGTCCGACTCGGGCACGTTGCGATCGCGCAGCAATGCAGTAGGTACTGAGAACAGATGCCGGCTCGACAACGGCGAGTAGTACAGCGTTTTTCCGTCCGCAGACAACGCGATGCCATCCGATGCGATGTGCAATGGTGCGCGGTGGCCGCTCGTAAGCGCCTCGTTTCGACCGTTGTTGAGTTAAACGTATAGAGACGCGATAGTGGCTCCCACCATTTTGAAGTGGCGGGAATCATTTTGGCACCAGAAGAGAAGACCATCGTGGGCACCCGCAAGGGCCGCCCGAACCATAGTGCAGAGTTCCGGCGTCAGCTGGCTGTGGCTGCATGCGAACCGGGCGTGTCTGTCTCGAAGCTTGCGCGTGAACATGGCATCAACGCGAACATGCTGTTCAAGTGGCGACGCCGGTATCAGGCAGAGCGACAGGCCGAAACGACCAGGCTGATTCCGGTGACAGTGGTCAGCGATGTACCCAACGACATTGGGCCCGCGGCATTAGCCGAAGCGGCAGTGATGAAGCCGGGTGCGCCCGCCGGTACGATCGAAGTGCGAATCGGTCGAGCGGTGGTCAGGGTGGATGGCGTGGTCGACGCCGAAGCGTTGCGCACGGTACTGGAGAGTCTGCGCTCGTGATCGGCTTGCCGGCGGGCACACGCATCTGGATCGCCGCGGGCGTCACCGACATGAGGTGCGGGTTTCAGGGGTTGGCGGCAAAGGTGCAAACCGTGCTCGAGGAGAATCCCCTGGGCGGTAACATGTTCATCTTCCGCGGCCGCCGCGGCGATCTCGTGAAGCTGCTTTGGGCTACCGACGATGGGTTGTGGCTGTTGGCCAAACGATTGGAGCGGGGCCGTTTCGTCTGGCCGAATGCCGACAGCGGCAAGGTTCATCTGACGACCGCGCAACTGTCGATGTTGCTCGAAGGCATCGATTGGCGACAGCCGCGTCGAAGCGCGGCACTGTCGATGTTGTAAACCGCACCGAAGCTCCGTAAACTGCGCCGTATGTCGACTGGCGCCGATCTCCCCGATGATGTTGAAGCCTTGAAGGCCATGCTGGTCGAGGCCCGCGTTCAACTCGCCGAACGCGATCTGGAGATCGAGCGCCTGAAGGCGCAGATCGATAAATTCAGGCGCATGCAGTTCGGCCGCAAGTCCGAGCAACTGGACCGGGAGATCACACGGCTCGAAACGCAGCTCGATGATCTGACGGGCGGGCGTGGCGTTGCCGACGTGCTGCTCGCGCATCAATCGGGTACGGGCATGCCCGCCGGCGACACCTCTGCCAGGCAGGCGTTGCCATCCCATCTGCCGCGTGAAGAGCGCGTGCTCGAAGCGGCGTCGATCTGCCCGGACTGCGGCGACGCCATGCAGCCACTGGGCGAGGACGTGTCCGAACAGCTCGCCCGTGTCGCTGCCATGTTCAAGGTGATTCGCACGATCCGGCGCAAGGCGGTCTGCACCTGCTGCAAGCGCTTCTCGCAGCCGCCGATGCCGGGCCTGCCGATTGAGCGCAGCATCGCCCACCCGAGTCTGCTGGCCGACATCCTCGTTTCGAAGTTCGCCGACCACGCGCCGTTGTACCGGCAATCGCAGATTGCCGAACGCGATGGCGTAAAGCTCGATCCTGCCAGCATGGGACGCTGGGTTGGCCAGTGCGAAGCTCTTTGCGAGCCGCTGACCGAGGCATTGCGCCGTCACACGGTGGCCACCTGGAAGCTGCATGTGGACGACACGCCGATCCCGGTGCTTGCGCCGGGCAACAGGAAGACGAAGACCGGGCGACTCTGGGTATATGTGCGCGACGACAGGCGCTCGGGTTCGACGGATCCGGCTGCGGTGTGGTTTGCATACTCGCCGGACCGCAGGGGCATCCATCCTCAGACCCATCTTGCCGGATTCGAGGGCGTCCTGCAGGCTGATGCCTACGGCGGCTTCAACGAACTGTACGAAAGCGGCAAGATCCGTGAGGCCGCATGCTGGGATCACGCGAGACGATATCTCTATGAAGTTCACGTGCGTACGCCGACTGAAGCAACAAGGCACGTGCTCGAACGGATCGGCGAACTCTATGGCATCGAGGCCGACATCCGCGGCAAACCAGCTGTTGAACGCCTGCGCGTACGACAGGAGAGAAGCTTGCCGCTGCTGGCACTCATCAGGGCGTGGATGACGGAGAAACTCGCGACGCTATCGAAGAAGTCCGATCTGGCCAAAGCAATCAACTACTCGCTCAACCAGTGGGATGCGCTCGTGCTGTATTGCGAGGACGGTCGTATCGAGATCAGCAACGCTCTTGCCGAGAACGCCCTGCGCTGCGTCAGCCTTGGTCGCAAGAACTTCCTGTTCGCAGGCTCTGACAGCGGGGGCGAACGCGCGGCCGCGATGTACGGCCTGATCGGGACATGCAAGCTCAACAGCATCAATCCGCGCGCCTATCTCGAATACGTCCTGACCCATATCGCCGATCATCCCATTAATCGCATCGACGAACTGTTGCCCTGGAACGTCGTCGCGAAACTGCTCCGGTAGTGCGGCCCATCCGCATCTGCTGACTGATTCCACCGGGCCAAACCCATCCCCCAATCATGCCTCACCCGCGCATCGCATTGCGAACGGCCGTCACGAGGCGCTTACCTCCATTGCAGAACACATCGAGTTGTACAACCGCAAGCGGCCTCATGCGAGCCTGTCGGATAACACGCTCGAGCTGCAATACGCACATGGAGTGAACCAGAAAAGATCGCTCGACATTAACGACGAGTTGCACGCGCAAGATTCAGATGCGATATAGTGGGTCGAATGCTGCGCCGTCATCGAGTTCCGCCAACACTCTGCGACTGATCGATCGACGACAAGACACTCGGACAGACATGCATGCGAGGGAGTGGGGAAGGAATCTATATCCTCAGCCACTGCCCCCCAGAGCGGATGCGCACGAGTTCCATCGCTTCGACCAATCTGCGGTTCGCTTCGACCAGCGTTCGAATGCCTAACATCACGGATGCATAACTACCGTTCCGGTAGACAATCACCGCGTGCCCAGTCGAAAGACTTCGCATACGGAATGCTCGCACCAGTTGGCGGTAGTCATTGAGCACCGCGCTCGAGGTCAGCAGTGCTTCATCTACAGCCCAATCGTCAATACTGCCGCCCCACCAGTCGACCGTGCTTTCCGCGATGAGCGCGACCACGACGCGTCGGTTCGCTGCGACCTGGCCCGCGCGATTCAACGCCAGATTGATTTCATCATTGGTGTTCAAGCTGACGATCCTTAGCGATCCAGAAATTGTGCTGTTTCTAGTTTAGCGATAAGCGGGAGCAAATCGGTTGAGTATCCCGCTTGCTGTTGCGCAGACCATTAGTCATAACCGAGGCATCCTTCCAGCGAAGCAACGATCTCCCCCGATAATGTCGGGGGTGTCGGGCACCAGCCGCTGGCGTACGGCCTCCTTAGCAGCCTGATGGCTTGTGAGGACTTTATCCGAGGCCACCCAATAGCGCTAGTTCCTGCGGATCGACAATCCCGGCCGCCCGGGCCGCCGTGTGCACGGCTGCGCCGTGCTCGATCAGCGACAATGCAAGCTCCCTTCGATCCGCCATAGTCCGCGGCACGCCCGTCGTATGAAAATCACTGGGTTCATAAGCCGGCAAGCTCTCGTGGCGGTTAGCGCTATCTACTTCGAGCTCAGCCAAGGCATGCGCGAAATCGTCGGACGTGTCGGGTGGCAAGTCCCGGAGCGCCGCTTCGGCCGTCTGATAACCCTTCGACACGCTATGTATGGCGAAGAGCCGGTTCAACTCCTGCGGATCGACAATTCCTGCCGCCCAGGCCGCTGCGTGCACGTCCGCGTCGTGATCGATTAGCGACAATGCAAGTTCCCTTCGATCCGCCACGGTCCGCGGCACGCCCGTGGTATGAAAATCGCTAGAATTTGCCAAGGCGCCGCTGCCCTGTGGCGTGGGCGCCGATGCCGAATCCGATCTGGCGTCATAAGCCCGCAAGCTCTCGTGGCGGTTGGCGCTATCTACTTCGAGCTTGGCCAAGGTCTGCACGAAACGGTCGCGTTCACGCGTCTCACGTGGCAATTTACGGAGCGCCGCTTTGGCCGTCGGATAGTCCCGCGACACACTATGCATGGCTAAGAGCCGCTTCAGTTCCCGCGGATCGACGATTCCGACCTCTGCCGCCGCCGCGTCTGTCTGCTGGGGCCGCGTCGTGAAGGGAGTTGCCGTGCTGGCATGAGGTTGCGGCGACACACTGCCGAATTGCGGAGGCGGCCGATTCGAATTGAACTCAGGCTGCGTCCAGGGCGCTGCTGGCCCGTTGGCGTAGCCATTTGAAACCGCCCTCACCATCGGAGGCATATGGGCGGCGGTGGGCTGCACGTAGAACGATGCAGGGGAAGGCTGATATGTGTATAATCCAGCCGCGCCCGGGACACCGTTAAAGGGCATGGCCACGGGGAACGGGCACGGGCTCGGCGTCGCGAACGCCCGGCTTATTAACGATGCCAGCGTCTGCATGGGAAGTTGCAGCATTCTCAGCAGAGAAGTGCCATACCCAGCCTCGATCGGGACACCGTTGAGGGGCACGGCTGTGGCGAACACGTACGGGCCCGGCGTCACGAATGCCCGACGATTTGACCGTGTGAGATGCTGCATGGGCAATTGTTGCGATCCCAGCGTGCCATAGGCAGCCGCGCTCAGGACGTCGTTAAAGGGCGGGGCCATGGGGTGCGAGTGCTGGCTCGGCACCGCGAACCCTGAGTGCAACGACCGTGCCGGATCTTCCATGGGTGACTGCGGGCTCAGCGGCTCAATTGAATACCCTTCCCACCGTCTCGTAGGAGAAATATCGGGGACGCCTTCGCGCAGAGACACGTCATATTTTGCCGTGGCCGGTACAGATCTTCCGGGCAAGGGAGCGCGCGGGCGATGCCCCGCAGTCTGCCTTCCGTTGAACGGAGCAATCCCGCGAGCAAAGCGCTCCTCGCGCGAGGGATTCGCCACGCGACTTTCATCCGCATCCTCTGTACGGTACAGCGGAACATGTGTGGCACGCGCATACGAAGTGACGATAGGAGGTGACATCTGGCCTTGATTGACGTTATCGAACGGCTTCACTGCCGGTAGCATCTCATGGCAACCATATGTAACGCTCCCAAATTCGCGAAATACGGGTACATCACGCGAATCTCGCCCGAACCGGGAGAGCCAGATGGCGGTGCCGGCGATTAGTGTTGACGGCGGCGTAAATCCGCACGTAAATGGCGGCGCAAGGTTGACCAGGACCGTCAACAATGAAGCGCCGTTGACGGGCTCGGTCTGGGTGGCCGGTCCCAGTCAGAATGGATCGCCGATGTCGTTGGGATTGGGATCCTCGGGAGGGGAATACTGTTCGCGCAGCAGGTCATGCAGGGCGAGGTCATAGAGCATGCAGATCCGCGCACGCAGATCCTCAATGAGTTCGAGGACGGCGAGCGCCTGTGCGGGCGACCAGTTGTCCGGTATCAGGAAGTCGAGCCCACGGGTAATGCCCGAAGGCAGATGTGCCAGGCGCTTCATGATTTCTTCTCCGCACGCGCGCTACTGCGTCTGCTGGCACGCTGCTCGGCCCTCTCGCGCGCTTCCTTGACCCGGTAGGATTCGCCCTCGATGGCAATGACTTCGGCGCGATGGACCAGCCGGTCAACGAGCGAGACGACACAGGCGGCGTGCGGGAACACCTCGTGCCATTCGGAGAACGGTCTGTTGGTGGTGACCACGGTACTTGCCGAGCCGTACCTGCGGCTGACCAGTTCGAACAGCAGGTCGGCGTGGCGGTTTGGGTACGAGAGGTAACCGACCTCATCAATCACCAGGACGTCAGGGGATGCATAGCGACGCAGGCGTCGACGCAGCGCCGAATCGCTGTCCAGTGCGGCCAGTTCGCCGAGCATCTGAGCGGCGGTAGTGAACAGCGCGGTGTGACCGTGCACGAGCGCCTGATAGGCGAGATTGAGCGCGAGGGTTGACTTGCCGACACCATTCGGGCCAATCAGCACGACGTTGGCGGTATCCCTGACGAACCCGAGCGACATCAGCTCTTCAACGGCAAGCCGGTCGCAGCGCGTGGGCCAGTTCCAGTCGAAGTCGCACAGCGGCTTGAAGTTGCCCAGGCGTGCATCGCGGATACGTCGCTCCAGTGATCGGCGGGCGCGCTCATCCTCTTCCCACTGCAACAGCGGCGCGACCCACTGTTCGGCGGCCACATCGGACCAATGCGCGAGCAGTTCGTACAGACGCAGGGCGTTCGCGCGCCCCTGAAGGTTCTCAGGCGTGTTCATCGGCGCCACCCGCAAGCTGGTCGTAGATGTCGAGCCGGTGTGGTGTCACCAGCGTGTCCTTGCTGCGCACGTGTTCGGGCAGGATGAGGGTGACTGGCGGCGGGGCCTGCCGTGCCTCGCGCCGGCGCTCAAGCGCCAGACGTACCGGATTGGGATGAGGCGCCGCGTCGCTGGCAAGGGTTTCCTCGATCGCGGCCTGCAGTTCGGCGGGGCCATAGCGGTCGAGCAGTCGCAGCAGGTGCGTGGTGATATTGCCCAGATTGCCGCCACGCTCAGCGGCGTGCAGCATCAGGGTCCGGCTGGCCGGCGCAGCCCGGGCCAGATGATCAAGACCGCGATGGTGACGGGCCTCGCGCTTGCTTGCGACGAGCGCATCGATGTGTGCGGCAATCTCGATCTGCGCGCCGCGATCGTAACTGCGTTCATGGGTGGCGAGCAGATCGGCGCCGTCGAGAATGCGTACGCGCCGGGGATCAGCGCGTACCGTGAGCGTGCGTCGCACATGGGTATATGGGATCGTATAGTCGTTCAGGTCGAAGCGCACGTAGGGCGTCTTGCCGACCTTCACGGCGAGAAGCAGCTCACACGGGTACGGATTCTCCGGCAACGTGAGCAGGCTGGGCTGTTCGCGCCCGAAGGCCTCGCGCACGGTGATCATGGGTTCTTCGCGGCAGGGCCGCTCAGCAGCGGGTCCTGCGCACCAGATTGCCGCCTGGGCATTGAGATCGTCGAGGTCCGTGAATCTGCGAGCGGCAAAGAAGCTCTCGCGTACAAAGCGGATTGCCCGTTCAACGCGCCCCTTCTCGTTGCCCCGTGCGACAGCCACCGGACGCGGCTCATAACGATGATGCGCGGCGAACGCGAGCAATGTCGGGTGGAAGCGGATCGCATCGCCCTGACGCTCAAGCACGGCGCTACGCAGGTTATCGTAAAGCAGAACCTTGGGGACCCCGGACCATGCTTCGAAGGCGCCGGCATGTCCTGCCAGGAAACTGTCCATACGGGCATCGAGGAAGAAGCACAGATAGATCTGTGAGGTTGACCCGCTTCAACGGCCAGATTTGCAGTTGAGATCAGTACGATATTGATCCTCCGTTAAGCGTTGAGTCGCGGGTTGTCCACGGGCGGGCGGCGGGTCGCCTGTCACGACCATGACGCTGCCCGCCGGTGGGCAACCCGCGCGACGATGATGTTTGTTCCTGCGCATGCAGGTTTTCGAATTCGAGCGGCGAGCAATAGCCGATGCTGCTGTGAAGGCGACGGATGTTGTACCAGCCTTCCAGAAAGGAGAATATGCGTCGCCGCGCCTGCTCGCGGGTAGCGAAGTGTTCTCGACCGAGCAGTTCTGTCAGCGTCGGATAGATACTCCCCACTTTCGTCGAAGTAATTTTCCCCAGTTTTTTATCTGAGGGCGCCGCGCTA
>NZ_JAVHZD010000072.1:0-7233 GCF_031119615.1 Paraburkholderia sp. SARCC-3016
ACTCAACGCTTAACGGAGGATCAATATCGTACTGATCTCAACTGCAAATCTGGCCGTTGAAGCGGGTCAACCTCACACATCGTTCCACGTTTCGAACAGAGCGAGCGAGGTCGGCCGGTATGCACGCTGGCCTTGCATCAATCGATCCGCGCCGTCCGCAAAGGCAAGAATCTCCTCGACATTGGCACGGACTGCCACTTTGTCGCCCGCAGTCAGCCCGTTGGCGAGCGCACCAACGACCGTGACGTTCTTCCGGCAGAGAATGGCATCGACGGCCGGCATCTCTCCACCTTCAACAAGGGTCGACTGGATGGAGCGCTGGCCACGCAGCGGCGTGCGCTCGCCGAGCAGTCGAAGGACTCGTGAGGCAAGCGCGGCGAACGTCTGGCCAAACCGGAAAGACTCCGTTAGCGCGCACTGCCGCGCGTCAATGTACTGCATCGCGTTCACCGCGCCGCGCCACTCGTAGATCTGCTGATAGGGATCGCCAACGTAGATAACCTGTGCTCCCTGGCGGCGTAGCACCGACAGCATCAGTCCATCGCTGTCCTGCGCTTCATCGAACAGGATGAAGTCCGCATTGATTGTCGGGCAGGACTGCTCCCAGACTTTCAGGTACACATCGGGTGTGATCGATGTCTTACCGTTCGGGCTAATGCTTTCTTCCCAGTGACGTATCACGTGCGGGAGCAGCATCGCGCGTAAATCGGCCGCAGCTGCTTCCTCGATTTTCTCGTCGACCGGAATGTGCCACTCCTCGGGTGAGGCCTGTGCCGACCGGCAAAAACGTGCCGCGCCGTCGGCGACCATGCGCCCGATATGAAACGATGAAAGTTCCAGCGTCTTGCCGATGATGGTCGGAACCCGCATTGCCCCAAGGCCGTACCTCGTTGCGAGATGGTGCGGTGGCTCCTTGGGCAGATTCAGTCGCGCGGTGAGCGAGCGATCAACCGACGAGAAAGCCACCGAGTGAACGGTGCGACAGTTGACGTTCGATGGAAACTTGCGCTTTGCCTCGGTGGCGATATCGCGGTTGAACGCGAGGTAGCAGCCCCGGCTGGCGTTTCGTGTGCGCGCGATCATGTCGAGTGTCGCCGTCTTGCCGGCGCCGGCGTAGGCGTTGACCTTGAGATCGCCACCCGACGTCGCGGCGTCCAGTACGGCGATCTGCTCGTCGGTGGGTACGATTTTCTGCATGCGGCTCCGGATATCCTGCGGTCGCGGCCGTGCTCGGGCGCGCGACGGAAGTTCAATCAGAAGTTTGACTGCGCTGGCGGACACAACGGGCGAGAAAGCCGACGCAATCCGGCCAGCTTTCTCGTCACTTCCGTCGATGTGCGACGATCATGCGATGGCGTCAGCCATTTCATCCGTTAGCTGCTTCGGCACCGCATGCGTGGTTTGTACGCGCGTACGTCCGGCGATGATCGCGGTCGAGCTGATGGAGATTGTTTCTCGCACGCGCGATCCGGTGACAACAGCGTGGCTCGCCTGGTAGGGATTGCCGCGGCGCACGTAGTCGTCGACATCGACCTCGATGTCATACGTTTCGTGCCTGCTGCCTGCGCTTACGACGAGCCGTATTGAGTTCAGCGGCAGACCGCGCAGATCGATATCGAGAATCCGGTTAAGGATCTGGTCGCGAACGTTAGCCGATGCTGATGGCGCCTGGAACGGCGCGGGAGGGCCAAACATCTGCACGACGGCCAGCCGGTTCCTGCCGTCGGTAAAGACGATTCTGTATTCGAGAACGCACGGATCGGACGATTCGTCCGGATAGATGATGTGCCGTGCCGGCCCTTGATATGCCATGGAAGCTCCTTGGTGGGAATCGCCGGTTCGGTTGAACCGGTAAGTCCCAGCCTACAGAGCGGCGTCCAAAGTCAAGTCAGCTCTACTGATTGAGTCGACGTACTTTGTTCAATGGTTGCACGCAGGCGTACTACGGTCCGCTGGCTCGCCAGACCCAGCAGCCGGCTCACATCAACGTTGCTTCGGCCGTCCAGCAGCTGACGTCGAGCATAAGTGTTACGCAGGACCCGCGGACTCATGTCGGGCGCACGGAACCCGATCGCCTCCAGCGACTCGCGCACAACCGCGCCAAGCAGCACGTCGTTGACCAGACTCGCGCTCCCCGGCGCAGGGAACAGGAGGGACTCTCCGCCAGACGTCGACGTAACCGCCTCTTTCCATGCCGACAGGGGGGCGATCGCGAAAGGCGGTAGTGATACCCTGCGGGACTCGCGCGGGCCCCGCTTCGGCACTTCGATATGCGGCCGCGCGCCGTCAACCACGAGATGCTCGCAAAGCGTCTGCCGGAGTTCGGCCGCCGTCATCCCGGTACCGAGGAGCAGCGCCACGATTGCCCGATTGCGCGACGCGCGGTCGTCGTCGCCGGCGACGGGCTGAACCCATTCCTGCAGACGCGTGTCCGCGTCGACGTCAAGGAACAGGGGGACTGGCTCGTCCTCTGGCCAGCGTTCGAATGTGGCCATCGCGGTAACCGGGTTTCTCGTCCGGATGCCTTCTTCAACGAGATGACGGCACAGCCGGTCGAGCATCTTGCCGTAACGCAGTCGTGTCGTTGTGCCGGGCGCGCAACGCGTATCGACATCTGCAAAGAACGATTCGACGTCGGCCGCACCGAAGGTGGCCACCGTCACGTCCTTCGTCCTGAGGTGACGCAGAAAGCGGTCGAACATGGCGGTGTGCTGCACGCGTGAGCGTGCCGAGAACGGGCGGCGATCAGCGCCGACCGCTTCGGTTTCCTGCCAGAGACGGTATGCGTCCTCGGGCGCTGTGATCCATCGCGTCATTCGATCCATGCTTGGCCTTATATACTGAATTTCGCTCTTCGAACCCATGAGCGAATCTTCGATTCGCCAACCCGGTCTATAGAGGGAAGGGGGTTCCTATGCACTTTCGATCTCTCACCGTTAATCGACTCCCCACGATAGTCAACAGATTGAGGTCACGGTCGGTTGACGACAGGAAGGTCGTCCAGCGGCAGTCTGTGCTGCAGCCCACTGCGCACGGTGCCCGATTTTGCCAGCGCAGACACGCGCACACCAAGAAGGCGCACACGGCGATCAAGAACAACGCGGCGCAGGCACTCGGTTGCCGCTCGCCGGATGGCCGTCGCGTCTGATGTCGCATCGGGTAACGTGACGTCCCGCGTGACCGTCCTGAAGTCTGCGAAACGCAGCTTGATACCGACGGTCCGGCCGACATAACCTTTTCTCGCGAGATCCTCACTCACGCGCTTGCACAGCGCAGTGAAATGCGCTGACAGGGCAGGGCGGTCCTGTCTCACGTGAAGATCCCGCTCGAATGTCGTCTCCCGGCTCATCGACCTGGGTTTCGAACTGGTCGCAACGGGCCGGTCATCGACGCCGCGCGCCACACGCGACAGCCATTCAGCGTAGTTCCGGCCGAACGTCTCCTGCAGCAGGCCGAGGTCCGATTGCGCGAGTTCACCAAGGGTCGAGATGCCGATCGCGGCAAGCCTTTCGTTCGCGCGAGGACCAATGCCATTGACCTTGCGTGCGGGCAGCGGCCAGATACGGCGCTCGATGTCATCGAGCTTGAGGATGGTCAACCCATCCGGCTTGTCGAGTTCCGAGCCGATCTTGGCGAGCAGCTTGTTTGGCGCGACGCAGATCGAGCAGGTGAGACCGGTCGCGTCGTGCACTGCGGCCTTGATTGCGGCAGCGACCTCGCGCACGTCGCCGGCGACGTCGCTCAGATCGATATAGATCTCGTCGATGCCGCGATCCTCGATCTGGTCGGTGAAGGTGCGAACAGCGGTCTTGAAAAGTCGCGAGTAGTGACGGTACGAGTCGAAGTCCGTCGGTAGCAGATACGCATCAGGGGCGAGCTGCGCGGCTTTCATCATGCCCATTGCCGAGTGGACGCCCAGCGCCCGCGCTTCGTAAGTGGACGTGGTGACGACGCCGCGCCCCGCATACCGGTGCAGACGGGCAAATCGCCGGCTGCCGTCTGGCAGCGTTTCTGGCGCGGCCTGACGGCCGCCACCGATCACGACCGGCAAACCACGCAGCTCCGGATAGCGTAGCAGTTCGACCGATGCGTAGAACGCGTCCATGTCCAGGTGGGCGATGCGCCGCGGCGATGTCATGCGTCCTCAGGCTGCAACCGGCGCGTCCGCGTCGCGCGCGATGATCGCAAGCGGGGCGCGACGGGCCGCGCGCCGGTAGTGCGAAAGCATGGAAGTCTGCGGCACGGCAACTGACAATGGCGCCGCGGCGGCTGGCCCGCGCCGCTTCAGGATGTTGATTGCGAGGCCTTCCTCGACCGGCTGAAGGCCAATCCGTATCGTCGTTGGTGATGCCTGCGCTGCCGCCCATTCCGGGCGAAATACGACAAACAGCGTGTCCCACGACGACTGGGCCGCCAGATGCAACCGTCTTAGCGATGCCTGCGGAACCTGGTTGAGCCAGAGCAACAATGCCCCGAAACTGCCGGTTCGCAAAACCTGCTCGGCTGCCCAGAGCCTGTCGGCCATCTTCGCCGCTCGCATCTGAACCACGCTATCAAGCGGCAAGCCGATCGAAGCCAGTCCCGGGCCATTGAGAGGATTCGGCGGGTGTACGAGTCCTATTGACTGCTTTCCCAATGAGGCGAGCGCAAGTTGCAGCAGTCTCAATTCGCCGACCCCTGAACGCTGCGGCAAAAATTCGATCAGTGCACCGAGCGGCCAACCCTCGCTGGGCAACCCCGCGGACAACGCGGCGTAGCCGGTGTCGATCGTGCGGCCAATACCGCGGGCGAGCTGTGACGCCCGCCAGATTGACGGATAGATTTCCTCGGGATTACTACGGTCGACGGCCTCAACCATTAATAGAGATGCCGATTCAAATGTTTACTCGTATCAATCTCGTGCACCAGCGCGCGCATGATCGCGTAAATTGCCGGCAGGGGGTCATCATCATGCTGCCAGTCCACGGGAGCATCCAGATTGGGACCCGTCAGCCGGCTGCCAGCGAGGCGGGCAAAGCCGTTGCGCACTGCGACTGCATGCCGCCCCTGAAAGCCCAGATCCGCGAACGCCTGTTCTTCGATTTCGACGAGAAGGCGCCACGTCGGGGCCGGGACCCAATGGCCCAACGTTCCCTGGCGCAGCAATCGAAGGTAAGGCTGCGCTATCAGCGCGACGATGCGCTGCAGGTCCACCGCCGCCCGTTGCACGGCCCTTTCAAGTTCAACCAGATCGATCTCCCGCTCGTCGCCGTGCAGTAGCGGGGCATCCAGTCCATCAGACATGATCGACTCCCGATTTCAGCTCGTCTGGCGGACCGTCATTGGGTGCTGTGCCAGCATTTGCCGGATCCGTGCGAGATGCCGGTCGCCTACCTGATGGTTTGCAACCGTATGTGCCGAACGGAACGACGCCGGCGGCCACACGCCAAGATAACGGCACACGGCGGACACAAATGGTTTTGCTGACACGCCAGAGGAACGCTCTCGTTGCAAAGTAAGCTGGCGCGCTGCGTCAGCCAGACGAGCGTCACCGACGTGCGTGCGCAGCCACGCAAGCGTCTGCCGATCGTCGTCGTTGAGAATGCGGATCGGGTGCTCCATGCTAAACCCTGTATATCCATACAGGTGTGAATATATACAATCCCGTGTGAAAGAACAAGAGCAACGAAGGGAGCAAGTACTGATGTTCTTGCTTTTCTCTATTCCTTACCTTAAAGTAAGGAATAGGAGGTATCACCATGACAGCAGCAACTCTCACTTCAAAAGGCCAGGTCACTATCCCGGTGGACGTGCGTAATCAGCTTGGCTTGCAGTCGGGCGACCGGATCGAATTCAGCTTCAACGAGGCGACGGGCCGGTATGAGGTCTATCCGGCCACGCGGTCGCTTGCGTCCCTCAAGGGCATCGTGAAGAAGCCGGCGAAACCAGTGTCGATCGAGGACATGAACCGGGCGATCGCCGGGCAGGGGGCATCCGCGCGATGATCGGACTGGATACGAACGTGCTGGTCCGTTATTTCGCGCAGGACGACGCCGTGCAGTCGAAGAAGGCGACGGCGCTGATGGATTCCCTGTCGGCCGAACGACCGGGGTACGTTTCGCAGGTCGCGCTGGTTGAGGTCGCGTGGGTGCTCGGGCAATGCTACGGTGTGGAGCGCGAGCAGATGAGGGACATCATCGACTCGATGACCGGTACCAGGGAACTGGTCGTCGAAGGTGCGGACACGGTACGAAAAGCACTCCGCGTTTTCGTGGCATCTGCGAAGGCGGATTTTGCGGACTGCCTCATTGAGCGTTCGGGGCACGTCGCAGAGTGTGAGTACACGGCCACTTTCGACGTGGCGGCCTCGAAGG
Organism: Paraburkholderia sp. SARCC-3016; assembly: GCF_031119615.1. Classification (NCBI taxonomy): domain Bacteria; kingdom Pseudomonadati; phylum Pseudomonadota; class Betaproteobacteria; order Burkholderiales; family Burkholderiaceae; genus Paraburkholderia; species Paraburkholderia sp. SARCC-3016. Next base: position 6,354 of record NZ_JAVHZD010000072.1, read on the forward strand.
TTGCCGGGATGCAGTTGATCAAGTAATGATGGTGCGCGGAGATAACAGGAACGCAGACATAGTTTTATCCGTGCGCTATCGCCACAGGAACAACGCGGCGGGGACCGCGCGCGCGGGCTCTTTCGAAGGCACACAGGACGCGATATGGGTATCCGTTCCTAGGATCAGCGGGAACGTCATCCTCTGCATCGATGGCAAGGCAAAGCAGCAGGAGCACAGTCCCGCGCGTGCCCGGCGAAAGTTGCTTGATGTCGACGCCGTCGTAATAGAGACCGCAGCCTCACGAAATGTGCTTGGCACTGTAAAGCCAGTCGGATTCATCCGTGCCCAACTACGGATAACGTCGCCATGGGGAATGTGGGTCCTGAGATCCGCCTCGTGGCCATGACAAACTCGAGTAACGCTGCGGCAGTGGTGGCGGCGCTGCCTGTCGGCCAGGCGCTAAACACCTTTTCTGTGGAAGGCCTTCGAAGTTCGCCACGGCCCCGAAAAGGGCCGTTCTTGCGAAGATCGAGCAAACTCTCACCTTTGGCGCCCCATTTTCCAATGTCGAATGCGTGTCTAACCGAGAAAGACAGGTTCGATATGGGGACCGTCGAATTCGTGATTGGAGAACTGCGTAGAAAAACTGCGTTCAAAACAATGCGCTCGGTGTGTGCCCAATTCGAGGCGCTTCTATGCCGTGCAAACCTGCTGGCAGTCTTACTGCTCCAGCACAGCCTGAGGTGAGGCCGGTCGGAGAAAGTAGACGCCAACATTCCGTAGAATTTGGGAATGGAGGCAAACATGAACCGAATCCCCAAGGCTGTCTACACGAAGGAATTCCGTGAAGAGGCCGTGAAGCTGGCGATGACCGAGGGCGTCGGCATATCGGAGGCCG
>NZ_JAVHZD010000073.1:0-6759 GCF_031119615.1 Paraburkholderia sp. SARCC-3016
TGCGCCTTCGCGGGCTGCCTGCTTTATGTATTTCTCGATCACATCAACTTCGACAACGTCTACAGCGTGCTGATCGCCACGATGTTCATCCTGATCGCGCGGCTGGTCACCTTCAAATTCGATATCCGCCTGCCGCACTAGCTCGCGCGATCGCACAGAACACACGGCGCCAACCAACCTGCGAAACCATCAACTGTCCAACATGCCGGCCTGATGCAACTGCGCCAGTGCCATGAAGGCCTGCACGGTAACCGACGTATTGAACTGTCCCAATGCCGTAGCCGAAATAGTGGATGGACCGAATTGCGCTTGCTGTTGCGCCAACATCCAGGCCGCCGTGGCGCCGGCGTTATTGACGGGCGCGGCATTCAGATCCAGAAGAAGGATCTGCCCGGTGGTTTCCTGATACTCCGGCTGCGCGGCAAGTGGCAGAGACAACACGTGGCCCGCATCGTAGCTAAAGTTCGTCGCATATTAGAACTGATACGACGTTTGCCCGACCGTATACGAGCTCAGCGATTTGAACGTGGCCGAATCGAGATCCAGTTTCTGATGCGATTCTTCGCCCGTCTCCCTGCTGCAAGCCACTAGCGGACTGTCGTCATCGTCATTGCCGCCAAAGGCGGAGGGACAGCCCGCGCACCACGCCGCTTGCGAGGTGTCGTACGGATTGACCAGTGACTTGATGCCCAGATAAGCCACGCCGGAACGTACCGGAAACACATAGATTTTCATCGCGACATCTCCCGTTTTGAACTCGCGTCGGATCGGACTTCCACCTGCGCCATCTTTCTGTGCCGCTCGGCTACAGCCACCACGTTGATAAGAACGGCGGCAAACCCAGCGTGTGAAGACTCCGGCTGTCAGCGAAAAGAAGCGCCCGCAACAACGAGGCACCAGGTTGACTGGTGCAATTTCAAAAGGGAAATCGGGAATGGACCTGCAACGCCGTGCTTGACGGCGCTCCTGCAACAGCGGGAAAGCCGGCGAGCGCCGGCTCCCGTCCTTGCTCGATCAGTGACGTGTATCGTTTGCGGCGACCACAAACACATCCTTGCCTTGATGTGCCTCCTGCTGCGCCTGCCGCTTCATCACGCGCCCGCCCAGCAGATTCTCGAACACATCCAGATCGAGCTGCGACTGCGCCTCGGCATCGGCCGCCACTTGCCCTAACAGCGAAAGCAGCCGAACCCGATCCATCGCCGGCGTCTCCGGGCTTTCGATCGCACGCGCCAGCGCCGCCAGCTGCGAGAACTGGCGCAAATGTCGACGCCCCGTCAACAGCGCTTCCTGCAGCAGCGCTCCGAGCAGATCGACGCGCTTCTGCGAAAGCGGCTTCTTGGGAGCGGAAGAATTGGACGTCATGATGAAGTCTCCGGAATGCTCATCAAAAAAGGCCCTGGCGTTATGTCACGCGAAGGGCCTTAGCATAGCTCGCCAATAAAAATCCTTAAGCGATGCGTTCTTCCGTCGCCGGATCGAACAACACCGCCTTCGACACATCGAACAGCAGCGACATATTCTGGTCCGGCTGCGGATTCGCGCCCGGGTGCACGCGGCTTACAATGCGCTTGCCGTTCACCTGCGCGAACACCAGCGTATCGGGCCCGGTCGGCTCGATCACGTCCACCCTCACCTCGACCTGCTGCAGCTTGCCGCCTTCCGCATCGTGCGCATGCCGCGGATCGGTAATCCGCTCAGGCCGCAAGCCCAGAATGACTTCCTTGCCGATATGCGATTGCGCGCTCGCCCGTCGAAGCTAAAGATGTCGGCCTGGTCGGCACTGCGGCTTGCGGTACGTCGAGGCGGTATTGGCGGTGCGGGCGTGTCGTTCCGATGACGTTGGTCGTTTTTCGTTTAAAGCTCAGGTGTTTGCTCGTCGATGAACCTCAACCCGGGGGCGTAGCGAGCGACGACTCTCGGGTTTTCGTGACACCCGCAAGCCACGTAATCGCCGCTGATCGCCTGCTTCAAACCGCCTAATGCCTGGTTGACGGGACGCATGTCCATCGACATGCCGGAGCCACCGACGATCACGCCCATCGACTTGCATTGCGCGCACCATGCGCTGTGCCCGACGTATGCGATGTTTCGCTTTTTTCCCGCATCGTCTTCGACTGTGTCTTGATGCGGTGGCACCATCACGTAACCACCGCTCGTTAGCGGATCGCCGTCTACGATGGCGTAAAAGATTCGCGTCATGTTTGGTGCTCCGGCTTATTGACGCGTGATTGCGACGCTGGTGCCGATATGGCGTGGCCTGAGATAGCCGCTGCTGTCGATATTCAGAAAGCCGGCGCGGGAATCATGCACGTACAAGTCGAAGAAACGGATCAGGTTGCGCGACAACGTTGGGGGGTTTAGCCATGCTTCCCAATAGGCTTGCTCCGCTGCAGACAGCGGCCGGTTCGTCACCGTGTCGCCGCCCGCGGTGGCGATCGTGCGGTCGTACTCCGGTCGATCGGATTGCCACAGCTGCGTCAGATACGCTCGCCAATTGAGCGTGTCGGTATCCACCTTCATACGCTCGTGAAACTGCTGGATCCGCTTCAGCTGGGCGTCGACTTCCGGGTTCGTTGAACAGGCATCTTTGTAGAGCTCGCATGGGTTGCGGCCGAAACGGGCCTTCAGCCAACCGTAGTACAGGCGCATGTGGGCGAATAGCTGCTGCTCCAGTGTGCCGGTTTCCTTCACCGCCTCCATGTATTCGTTAAACAGCGCTTTTACGGTCTCGTCGTATTCGAACAGGTTGTTAATTTTCTCTTCCGCGAGCTTCGGGGCGGTAAACGGTACGCCGCTGATCGCAGCTTCGAGACGCATGCGATTCAAAGCGATGCGCGCGAGCATATCGGAGCGCCCCTGTTCGTCCGGTTGATATCCGCCGCCTACGTCGGAATGAACGCCGGGCAGCACGATCTCCTCGCATGCGCTACCGTTTCCGACAGCGGTAAGCGGGAAACAGGCGCGCAGCTCGTGACCGGCGACCAGGTGCACGCACCGCTCTACTTGCTCCGGCACACGCAAACGCAAGTCGGAAAGGTTATGAGCGGGCAAGCCGATCGATTCGACCGTGTCGAATAAGCCGAGGAAGCGAATGTGTAACGGCGCGGATTCGCCGTCGAGCGCTGTGTCGCACGGCCAGTGAGGGACGCCGTCTTTCATCGTGCATCGGTCGAGTAAGCGGTTCACGAACGCGCGTGCTAGTGTCGCGCCGCGCGAGAAGCCGAAGACGGCGATGTCGATGCGGGTTACTTTGTTGTTCTTGCGAAGGTTAAAGTAAAAATCAGTCTCAGCCCGCACTAACCGCGCGTCGCTGCCAAGCCCGGCGCCAGCCCCCAATACCTCGCTGTCGCGGACGTTTTCCCACCAGCCCGCATCGCCTGCGTTGAGTGGACTCCCAACGCCTGGGTAATAGAAGCGATTGATGAGTGGCGTCTCCTGAAAGGCATGCCCCGAATACAAGCGGGCGACATTCGACAGCTTGTGTTTCGGTTCATCGATGCGAGAATTGTTGCCTGTTCCGTCGAAGAAGAAGGTGAACCACGGCTGTTGCTCACAAGTAGCGCAGGTCGAAAACTCTTCAGCATGAAGTTGCGTTGCCGTCTTCATCGACCTTAAGAAGTCCATCGGACTATCAGTTAGCCAGTCCTGCATCGTCATTCCCCTAGCTGTCGCATCACACGGTGTCCATAAAACAATTGGTCGACCCGTGGACTTGATTTGGCGTATGGCTTTGCCCACTCCCAAACAAATTCGGCCTCTACCTCATGTTGAGGGAAAAATCGGATGATCAGAAAATTCCCGGTCTCAGGGTTGTTTGATGTCTCTCCCTTCACCACGACGTCCTTACTAAATGTCTTCCACGTCGCCTCAGCATCGTTATGCCCTCCAACGCGCCACACCACTTTGATTGTCTGACCTACGCCGGGGACCGAGGCGTAGCCCATGTGGCCACCGCTGGTTCCTCCCCTCGAGAATTCACTAACCTGGATACCTTCTAGTCCGGTTCGCTGGCCTGATTCGGTAAGAACCCAAAACTCCTGGATGTAGTCCTCGGTGTAGTTCGCAGCCCACGCCGGTGCACTAACATAACCGCGCGACTGTACCGATGCGCATCCGTAGGTAAGAGACATCACGACTATGAAAAGCGATAAGCAAGCAATTCGCGCGAATGAAATACCCATTCATGTGCTCCTAAAGCAGCAAACAAACAATTCGTCTCACTAACTAGTCTCCCATTTGACGCATGACGCGGCGCCCGTAGAGCAACTGATCAAGGCGCGGGCTTGGTTGTCCGTGCGGACCCGTCCGCTCCCACATGAATTCAGCCTCTACCTGATGCTCGGGAAAGAAGCGAACGACCAGATAGTTCGTCGCTTTCGGATCGCTTGATGTCTCCCCTCTCACAACGATCGCTTTTCGAAACGTATTCCAGTTCGACTCAGCTTCTTGACGACCGCCGATGCGCCACTCGACAATCATCGTTTGGCCAGCATTGGGGATTGGCGCGCAACACTCGGTTCCGCTCTGACCTCCTTTTGAGAACTCCTGAACCTGGATGCCTCCCATTCCCGTACGCTCGCCGGATGCAGTCAAAATCGAGAAATCTGGAACATAGTCTTCGCTGTAATTCACCGCAGACACAGATGCCGTCACGTAGTTACCGGATCGCGCAGACGCGCACGCGCAGAGCATCGCCGCGATCGCCACGTAAAGCATCAAGCAAATAATTCGTTTCACTCACTAGTCTCCCATTTGACGCATGACGCGGCGCCCGTAAAACAGCTGATCAAGCCGTGGACTTGGCCCGCCGTGTGGCTTGGCGAGTCCCACACGGGTTCGTGGTGACGACCCACGCGCCATTCGACAAGCAGGGTTTGGCCCGGTCCCGGAATCGGCGCACAACATTCTTGTCCACTAAGGCCGCCTCTCGAAAACTCCTGAACCTGTTCCCCTCCCATTCCCGTATGCTTGCCTGTCGGAGTCAGAATCGAAAAATCAGGAACATAGTCTTCGGAGTAGTTCACTCCGTACACCCGCGCATCTACATAGCCATGTGTTGCACAGCCGCACACCCGCAAAGCTGCCCCACAATCCCCAGAAAAAACAACAAGCAAACAATCGGTTTCATTCACCACGTCCCTTGAGTCAAAAAGTCCGGCATCCATTCAAATTTTTTCCAACTGCCACGACCCTGGCGCAGGATCAGGCTGCCGCGCCGCGCTCACCGACAGGAACGAATTCCGTCGAAAGACACGGCGTGCGATGAGGGCTATCGGTGATCACGTCACCGTTCTCGAGCAGGCTTCCGACCACAGCAAACGCGAGTTGCTCATTGCCAAGCATGCCGACGCCGGTGACCACCCGCGCGCGGCTTCCGTCCTGATACTCCACGCAATCGCCGATACGGGCAGCCTTGCGGTCCGTTCCCGGCACCTCCCAATCGCTGGTTGCGTGCGTGAGCACGCCGCCGCGCGCGGTCGTCGATCCGCTAACGACAAAACGGTGATCAGGTCCGCGTGACGGCGGCGTCCACGCTGCATCGAACAAGCCTGGAATCACTTTCCCGTCCGGAACAAACAAGGTCATGCGAAGGCTTTGCCAAGGCGTTTCGATGATCCGGTCGCCGTTGCTCAGACTGCTCCCGACAAGCGCCGCGGGCCGATTGCCGATGACACGCGCAGCGCCCGCACCGTCCGTGACGACGGCTTCGCTTCCGCCGGCATAGGTCACCACATCGCCGACGCGCGCAATGCCGAGGCCACCGATTGAGACCATCGATCCGGTCGTGACGCGTCCGCCTCGCTCCGTGAGCGCGCCGACGGTTGCATAGCAATACGTCTTCCCTTTCTGTTCTTGTTCTGACATGTCCATTTCTTAGTGCGTGGATGAATCGCGCTGACGGTCTTAGCGCTTGCTTATCTCGGACGAGATAAGCACGACAAATTACGCGAGCTAAGACGCCGCGTCTATTGGACGATTCTTAGCTTTTCTAATGCTGTTTTTGGATTTCTTGGGACGCGGAGGAAAACTGCTTACTGCGCGGGAGATTGCGAGGTTTTGATTGCTTCAAGCAGGCTTTAAGACTTCGCTTGTTAGGATTATCTTTAGCCCGTACAAGTCATTGCATTCATTCATCCGATCATCGAAAATATGATGGATCGCTAAAGAACGTGAAGCGCGTTCTTTCCACAGCAAACGGAATGAGAAGAAGGGAGAGCAGGAAGGAGATAGAGCGCGGGTCGCAAGGGTTGCAGCCCTCACGGCCCGCTAACCACAACCAACTCACCGAAGGAGTTGACCATGGCTAAACGCAATCATAAAACAGAGGACGGCAATTCGGTTCGCTACTTGACCGTGTCGAGACTACGCCAGCCGTTTTATCGGCCGAAGGGATGGCCGTTCTGGAAGAGCACGCCGGCGGATTATCCGCCTGCGCCCTGGATTCGTCTGTCGGGGCAATGGCTGAGAGAGGCGGGGTTTGAGATCTCCGACAAGGTGCGCGTGGAAGTGCAGAAGGGGAAGTTGGTGATTACGCCGGCTTGATTTGAGGGAGTGTTGGGAGGACCAGAGGATAGTTGGCCTCTGGTCCATGTCTTTTCTATTTCGATCTATCAGATATCTGTGCTCGGGGTTGGAGCGTCCGTTGAATTTTTCCGCCCGAACTGCTGGGCGGAAGCTTATTGGAGCAGCCCCCTGAATTGCCGGACACGGTCTCTACCTTAAAATAACGGGTAGTCATACGACTGTGTTTAGACC
>NZ_JAVHZD010000074.1:0-6530 GCF_031119615.1 Paraburkholderia sp. SARCC-3016
TCGCATTCACGCAGCGATACTATCTGAAACAGCTCGCTGCTTAACCCGTTGGCGTCCACGGCTTCCGACCGACCTCAAGACGCCTCGCGCAGAACCTTATGCCTGATCGCAAGGGACAGTTCTCTTTGCTCGTGCAAAGTGCAACTCACTCTGGATTTGCCATGCCCCCTTGCGCTCCGCCCGCAGTCGAAGAACTGTTGCACGATCAGCGTCGGAGACCTTTCGAGCCGGGCTGGTCAGAGGACGACGGCTTTGAGTGCGAAGACCTTCCTCTCCCGCCTCATGGTAGCAGCACAGCCATTTGCGCACCTAGTCCGCTGAACCGGATGAATTGCACCGAATTCGTCGAGTTAGATCGGAATACTTCCATTTCAACGGGGCAGCCTGCTTGTTGTATTGGCGGATATAGCGCATGAGTTCTTTGTCGAGGTCTTTGGTGCTGGTGAATACTCCGCGCGTGATGACGTCGCGCCGGATGCGGGCAAACCAGTTCTCGACCTGGTTCAGCAATGACGAATACGTGGGAGTGTAATGGATCGAGACGTTCGTATGGTTAGCCAGAAACGTTTGAACGGCGTCGGTCTTGTGGCTGCTCACGTTGTCGCAGATCACGTGAATCTCCTTTCGGGCGGGCTGCGCCGATGCCACCTCGGTAAGGAATGCGACGAACTGGGCACTGGCATGTCGTGGCGCAGTCTTGCCCATCACTTCGCCGGTGGCGACATTCAACGCTGACAACAGGCTCAGGGTACCGTTGCGTTTGTATTCGAAGTCTTGACTTTCGGCGCGCCCGGGCGAGAGCGGCAACATCCGGTCTTCGCGATCAAATGCCTGAATGGCCGCTTTCTCGTCCACACAGAACACCGCCGCATGCAACGGCGGGTTTAGATACCGGCCGATCACATCGGCAGCCTTGTCCTCAAAGTCGGGATCGTTCGACACCATGTCGGTATCGAGACGATGCGGCTGAACGTCGTGCTTGCGCCAAACACGTTGAACCGTCATGAAGGGCACGCCCAACTGCGCGGCCAGTTTGCGGCTGCCCCAATGCGTCGAACCGTCGGCCGGTTTGCGCCTGAGCGTGTAGTCAAGCACTCTCGCTTCAAGACGCGCCAGGTCACGACGCGGCGCACGACCTGGGTGTCTGCCATACAGCCCCGCCAGACGCTCACTGGCGAAGCGGGTTTGCCAGGTGGTGATGAAACGCGAATCGCATCGCAATTCGTTCATGATCGCCCCGCGCGAGGCCCCTTCGTCGAGCAGCAGGATTAACCGCGCTCGCCTTACCTGGCCAACGGCCATCGTTCGGCTGCGCTGCATCGACAACAGTTCTTCGCGCTCGGCTTTACTCAGATTCATCTGGCCTATGCACCTTTAAATAACTGGGTGTGTGGCCGACACCCGTTGGAGTCGATCACCGATCGCCCAGGGCTGGTGCCGCTTCCAGGGAGATCTGGGCTCCCTCTGTATGAGGGGCCGTCGCGCCGCCTTCGCGCCCGGCATGCGCTCCGGCCAGTTAGCGTATCCAGCAATCCAGATCCGAAGCGCGCCTCCTTAAACTAAACGTTGCCTGGAGCGGCCTGTACCGCACCCTTCAACGCCGATACGCTTGCCGCTGCGCTATATGACCCGTCGTCAATGCTGTTGGCAATATTTTGGGCCGCTGTTGCGACACCAGAGTCACCAGCGTTTGCCGCTTCCGTCTCTAGCGCTGAGGCATTGTTTTTGATCTGCGAGGCAGGGGCACCTTCAAACATTTCAGTCGCCAGGATTTTTGCATTTGCGACGAGACTGCCATGACCACCCTCTTGGGTGTGAATTTTGGAGCCGCCGTCAAATACAGGATTATTGCTCCCGACTTGAGGAGTCAAAGCGCCTTGCAACCCGTCCCTGTGGGCCGCCCCTCGCAACGCGGCCAGCGAGCCTTGTTGACTGAAGGTGCCGTCGCTCAGGCTCTCTTTTACATTGTTCGTCGCTGTCGCCAAATCCGAATTCCCGAGACCGGCTTTATCCAACGTCGATCCAAGATTCGCGGCGTCTGAAGCGATTGTGCTGCCCGGCGTGCCGTTAGCCGACAAATCCGAAACCAGTCGATTGTAGGATGCGGTGACGTTACTGGTACCGCCGCCACTGGGCGTGCTCGGGGCGGGGCACGCACCGCCGCCGTCCAGCATCCGCATGATCTCCTGAAGAAGTTGCTGCCGGTTGTCCGTGTCACCAACGCTGCTCGAGTTGGGTGACGGATAGGCGGTGTAGTCCACCGCAGTAGTAGTTGAAGGGTTGTTGGTTACGCTGCTCATCGTTGTCTGCTCATCGGTTAAATATCAGTTGAATACGTGGTGCCGGCCCGAATCTCGGATCAAGCATTGCCGACCGTTTCCCAGCATATGCATTAATCTACGGCCTAGCGCATCCGATGCGAAAATCAGTTCACCAAAGGCGAAACCAGAGTTGGCCCGAATGTTAGACGGCCCCGGTGCCGGTAAGAGTTAAGGATCCGCAATGTCTTTCTGGACATCGAAAATTCAAAAGGCCAAGTGTTTAAGTGGCTTTTAGCCATTCAGAGGATCATTGCCGTTGTTGTTGTTTCCATCCAAGAAATTTAGTCCATTGTTGACATCGTTCGAGTAGTCATTGGCTTTGCCAATTGCCTTCGTGCCACTAAGGATTGGATCAAGTGCGCTGCGCGCGGTGATGGCAGCATCCGTACCGTCAGCCGCGACAGCGCCGATGTCGATTTCAGGCGCAGCTTCGGGGGCCACGACCATCGCTGCATCCATTCCTGCTGCACCGAGGGCATCGCCGAATTGCTTGAATGCATCACCGATCTTGCCGTGCACGAGATCATCGACGCCTCCGACTGTATCGGTCACGGGAGCCACAACTGACTGCAAGACACTGCCGACGGTACTTTCCACCTTGTCGAGCGCCTTTGACCCTCGTGTCGAGCCGCGGTACAGCGTATCGGTCCCGAATGTCTGCGTGAATGCCTGGTCTTCGGGCGAATTCACCTTGCCCTTTCCGTAGTCGCCCACCTGGCTACCGAGCATCTGCGCGTCCTGGTCTGTGAATGTGTTCGGCACGGCGCCGCTGTTCTCCTCGTTCTTCAGATCAACCATATCGCTGACCATTGCATTGCCATCGCCGGCCGCGTCCTGCAGAAACTTTTGTGCCAACTTCGGATCTGCTTCCGACATGTCCTGCATCGCCTGCTGCGTGGCTCGCTGCGTTACGCCTTGCCCGGCTTGAAGGATGTTCTCGGGCTGTGTCTTGGACGTCTTGCTCTGGATTCCCTTTACGAGGGCGCCGAACGGGTTAAGACTCTCAAGTGCATTCACGATCGCTTGCGCGGCTCGACTTTTGCCGCCCTTGATAACGTCCTCCCCCAGCGCCGATTGGGCCTTATCTTTCTCCTTTTGATTGATTTTTCCGCCGCCGTTCTGATTCGCGAGGCTCTGTGCTCCAGAAACTTCTTCAATCGCCTGTTGCTTGCTGATATCACCTTCCTTGTATGCCTGAAGTTCATCCTCGACGAGCGAATTGCCGTCGCCATCCTTGCCGTCTTTCATCGTCTTGTCATACAGGGTAGGGTCCTTTTGCTCCGTTTGCGACATTGCATTTTCAAGGTCGTTGTTGGTATCGCTTGCGCTATTGCCGCCAGACGGGGGACTATTGATTGCTGGCCCGCTTGCGCCTGTTGCGCCGGGCATCTCGAGACTGCCCGTCGAGGGAAGAGATTGAGGTGTTGAAATCTCGGCATCCGTACTGCCAATGGGTGAGGGTGGCGCCTTACCCGTTTCTGTCTGGTTGACGGACATTGGTAGCAGGTTTAGTAGTTGCTGGATTTCGCCTAGTAGCTCCTGCACTGAGATGCCGTCGAGCGGCATCGACTCCGGCGAGGTCCCACCACCCGTGAAATCTAAAAGGCCGGGGCCGACGTTTAAAGCCCCATTCAAAATCGCTGCGGACATTGCAACCCTCCAATCATGTACAGGAAATTCTGTTAAGCACTGCGATAACGAGTCGCCATTTAGTGCTGGTTAGAAAATCTAAGCGCTCGGTCATCTTCGATCTATGGGATCCTTCAGGCGGTCACCTGACTGTCGTGTCCACAAAGCATTATGGATGTTGCCAAGATCCAGGCCCGTTCTGCGGTGCGTAGCTAATCCCCGCCTGTTTGAACAAGCCTTCCACCGGGCCAGGGCCCATCCATTGCTGACGTCGTCCGCGAAGTTGACCGACCGCGTACTTGTTGTGCACTGCTTGGCCGATGTCGCCATGGCGGCAGCCTACCTGTTGGAATTTGTCGAGGACCCCAGCCGTTGCGTCGCACTCAGGCCGAATGTCTGCTCCGCGGTTTCTGCGATGCCCTACGCAAGACCGCTGCTCGAATAGCCTGAAGGCCGTTGCCATTTCCACTGCCACCCTCGAATGGACGCATCGCGCGTCGGCGTCGTTGCTGACCCAATATCACCGCCGCCGTTTCGTTGTCATCCGTCGCCACGTTCGTTAGGGTCAGCATCTGTGCAATTGTGGGTGCAACATCTGGATACCCTTTAGTAAATCGCTGTCATCATCGCCAACTACGTGTCTTATTACGTTTCGATGCGCAAAAGAAGTGAACCTGTTAGCCGGTTGGGATGAATGTATTGCAGGAGGAATGCGTACAAATGGTGGAAAGACGAAATTGCCAGCCAATTGGCGAAACCTGGCAGTCAGAGGACGCACGATACTATCGTGCGCTGCGTTCGGTCTGGCCAATATATGGTTGTCGAAAACCTCAGCATTCATGTTCGCGATCACCAATCCCTTGCTGCGATTGTTTGCTCTGCAGGGGGCAATTTGGCATCTGCTCCGCCCTTCCAAAGACGTGTCCAGCGAACCGGAAGCGGCGGCATTTCAGAGGAAACATTTACCGAAATCTGTCAATCCTTGGGCAAGCCGCAAGATCCCGCATAGTTATACTATGCATTCCTATATATATTCATATTGTAACCTTTTCCGACCTTATTTCGTGTTGCGGTGAGCTGAGTGGGCGTCAGAGCTGGGAGCTACTGCGCTTGATCTGACTGCGGAGTTGCACAGCACTTCTGGAATGGCTAGGATAGGAGTTTTTGAATGATGACCAGCAACACCATTTAGAGCATGTGATTCAGAAGCTGTTGCGAAATTAAATTTGGGGTCTGTTAAAGAAGGCCTGCAAAAGTCCTGGTGACCTTGCCCCCGAAAAACGAATCCCTTGCTGAGGGTTTAAACTCAAGCAAGTAGAGTCAAGAAGACGAGCAAGACGAAGCGGGCGCGCTACACGCTCGAATTCAAGCTGGAAGCACTTCGACTGGTCAAAGCCGGTCAGAGCGTTGCGGTGGTGGCCGCGACGCTGGACGTGCCGGCGCAGTCGATTTCCAACTGGGTCAAGGCTGAGCAGGAAGGCAAGCTTGCCGCAGTGGGCACGAAGCCGGTAAGCGCGGAGCAGATGGAGTTGTCGAGACTTCGTGCCGAAGTGGCGCGGCTGAAGATGGAGCGCGACATTCTAAAAAAGGCCTGGGTAGGTTCAATGAGTCGCTGCAACAGCCACGCGTAGTTTATCGGCCGGAGACATGAAGCCCAACGTCTTTCTGGGCCTTTCATTGAGCCGTGCTGCGATTTTGTTCAGCTGCGCCTGCGAGTATTGATCAAGTTGCGTACCGTGGGGCAAATACTGACGCATGAGTCGGTTCGTGTTTTCGTTGGTACCACGTTGCCAAGGACTTCGCGGGTCGCAGAAGTAGACCTTCACATCCGTGGCGATCGTAAAGTCTTTGTGGTTCGCCAACTCCATGCCTCGGTCCCACGTGAGCGATCTGCGTAGATGCTGCGGCAACCGCTTGACCTCGCGCTTCAGGCCCGCCACAACGCTCACAGTGTCCTTTCCCTTTACCTTGACGATGATGGTGAACCTCGAGCGCCGCTCGACCAAAGTGGCGACATGAGTATTGTTGGCGCCGCTGACAAGATCTTCTTCCCAGTGACCAGGTACCGCACGGTCGGCTGCTTCAGGTAGTCGCTCGTGAATCGAAACCGCGTCAGCAATCTTATTGCGAGCGCCCTTCGTGCTGGAGAAGCGTGAGTGACGCATCTTCCGTTGAGTCCGCAAGTGATACTGCAGCTCCTTCTTCAGAACGCCGCGCGCTTGCACAAACAGGCTGCGATAGATCGTCTCGTGAGACACGCGCATCGCCTCGTCATCGGCATACCGGTTCTTAAGCCAACCGCTCACTTGCTCTGGAGACCATTCGCGGCAAAGCTTACGCTCGACCGCATAGCGCAAGCGCCGGTTCCGTTCCAGAAGGCAGCGTTTGGGTCGCAGAGCAGCCTGCGAGGCTCGCTCATCCGCTTCCAGAGCTCGATAGTGGCCTGTTCCGCCGTTACGTGCAATCTCACGGGAAATCGTGGAAGGCGCGCGGTTCAATTGGCCGTAAGCACCTCACGGCGGCCGTTCTCCTGAGAGCAGTGAACGGAGGTAATTTGGTTCCCACCAATATTTCTGGTGG
>NZ_JAVHZD010000075.1:0-5681 GCF_031119615.1 Paraburkholderia sp. SARCC-3016
TGCATAATCTCGCTTCTCTGCTGCAGCGAGCGGCGGACACGAAGAAGGGCGGTGGCGGTTCAGCGGAATGCGCCGGAAGGGAAGCCCGATTCGTGAATCGATCTTTAACAATTCACAGCCGATAAGTGTGGGTGCTTGATGGCGGCGCGCGATGACCTCTCGGGGTTGTCGAATGGCGAAAGTATCAAGTGTCTCACACAGTATTGAAGGGTCTTCAGAGATGGAGATCCAACTGTCAGTACGTTGAGTGAGCGACCGGTTTGTAGAGATATGAACCGAAAACAGTAACAGGCATTGAACTGAAGAGTTTGATCCTGGCTCAGATTGAACGCTGGCGGCATGCCTTACACATGCAAGTCGGACGGCAGCGCGGGGGCAACCCTGGCGGCGAGTGGCGAACGGGTGAGTAATACATCGGAACGTGTCCTGGAGTGGGGGATAGCCCGGCGAAAGCCGGATTAATACCGCATACGATCTGAGGATGAAAGCGGGGGACCGCAAGGCCTCGCGCTCAAGGAGCGGCCGATGGCGGATTAGCTGGTTGGTGGGGTAAAGGCCCACCAAGGCGACGATCCGTAGCTGGTCTGAGAGGACGACCAGCCACACTGGGACTGAGACACGGCCCAGACTCCTACGGGAGGCAGCAGTGGGGAATTTTGGACAATGGGGGCAACCCTGATCCAGCAATGCCGCGTGTGTGAAGAAGGCCTTCGGGTTGTAAAGCACTTTTGTCCGGAAAGAAAACTTCGTCCCTAATATGGATGGAGGATGACGGTACCGGAAGAATAAGCACCGGCTAACTACGTGCCAGCAGCCGCGGTAATACGTAGGGTGCGAGCGTTAATCGGAATTACTGGGCGTAAAGCGTGCGCAGGCGGTGATGTAAGACCGATGTGAAATCCCCGGGCTTAACCTGGGAACTGCATTGGTGACTGCATTGCTGGAGTATGGCAGAGGGGGGTGGAATTCCACGTGTAGCAGTGAAATGCGTAGAGATGTGGAGGAACACCGATGGCGAAGGCAGCCCCCTGGGCCAATACTGACGCTCATGCACGAAAGCGTGGGGAGCAAACAGGATTAGATACCCTGGTAGTCCACGCCCTAAACGATGTCAACTGGTTGTCGGGCCTTCATTGGCTTGGTAACGTAGCTAACGCGTGAAGTTGACCGCCTGGGGAGTACGGTCGCAAGATTAAAACTCAAAGGAATTGACGGGGACCCGCACAAGCGGTGGATGATGTGGATTAATTCGATGCAACGCGAAAAACCTTACCTACCCTTGACATGGACGGAACCTCGATGAGAGTTGAGGGTGCCCGAAAGGGAGCCGTCACACAGGTGCTGCATGGCTGTCGTCAGCTCGTGTCGTGAGATGTTGGGTTAAGTCCCGCAACGAGCGCAACCCTTGTCCCTGGTTGCTACGCAAGAGCACTCCAGGGAGACTGCCGGTGACAAACCGGAGGAAGGTGGGGATGACGTCAAGTCCTCATGGCCCTTATGGGTAGGGCTTCACACGTCATACAATGGTCGGAACAGAGGGTTGCCAAGCCGCGAGGCGGAGCCAATCCCAGAAAACCGATCGTAGTCCGGATCGCAGTCTGCAACTCGACTGCGTGAAGCTGGAATCGCTAGTAATCGCGGATCAGCATGCCGCGGTGAATACGTTCCCGGGTCTTGTACACACCGCCCGTCACACCATGGGAGTGGGTTTTACCAGAAGTGGCTAGTCTAACCGCAAGGAGGACGGTCACCACGGTAGGATTCATGACTGGGGTGAAGTCGTAACAAGGTAGCCGTATCGGAAGGTGCGGCTGGATCACCTCCTTTCCAGAGCTTTGCGTCTTAAGTTGAGCACTCACACTTGTCGGCTGTGCATTGAAGGACAGGCTGAAGGGGTCTGTAGCTCAGTCGGTTAGAGCACCGTCTTGATAAGGCGGGGGTCGCTGGTTCGAATCCAGCCAGACCCACCATGTCGGCTGCCGTTAGCGCTTCAGCGCTTACGGAAGCCCCACCCCCGAAGGGGGCGGAAGGTGGAGAGCAGATCCCTTGAAAGTTGTCGTGCGGGGGATTAGCTCAGCTGGGAGAGCACCTGCTTTGCAAGCAGGGGGTCGTCGGTTCGATCCCGTCATCCTCCACCAATTACCAGTGCCTAGTGTCCGGTCAGCAGGTGAACCGGGTATTACGCATTGGCAATTGCGCCAGTCAGCTCTGGTATGAAGCGGTAAGGCATATCGGCTGTCGTTCTTTAACAATCAGGAAGAAGCAGTAGTAGAGATCAATGAAAGCGTCTGAGAGATGGACGTGAGTAGATTGGTCAGGGTTGTGATTGTATCGAAGTATTTTTTAGGGTCCTCGATGAGAGGGCGCTTGGAATACGGCACAACGCGAAAACTCAGCCTGTAGCGCGTGTGGTCGAAGGGACGCCAGTCCGTGGAGACACACCCGTTATAGGGTCAAGCGAACAAGTGCATGTGGTGGATGCCTTGGCGATCACAGGCGATGAAGGACGCGGTAGCCTGCGAAAAGCTTCGGGGAGCTGGCAAACGAGCATTGATCCGAAGATGTCCGAATGGGGAAACCCACTCCGAATGGAGTATCCGTGGCTGAATACATAGGCCATGTGAAGCGAACGCGGCGAACTGAAACATCTAAGTAGCCGCAGGAACAGAAATCAACCGAGATTCCCAGAGTAGTGGCGAGCGAAATGGGAGCAGCCTGTACTCTTTATCTGTACTGTTAGCCGAACGCTCTGGAAAGTGCGGCCATAGCGGGTGATAGCCCCGTAGGCGAAAGCAGTGTGGAAGAACTAGGTGTACGACAAGTAGGGCGGGACACGTGAAATCCTGTCTGAAGATGGGGGGACCATCCTCCAAGGCTAAATACTCGTGATCGACCGATAGTGAACCAGTACCGTGAGGGAAAGGCGAAAAGAACCCCGGGAGGGGAGTGAAACAGATCCTGAAACCGCATGCATACAAACAGTCGGAGCCTGGAAACGGGTGACGGCGTACCTTTTGTATAATGGGTCAGCGACTTACATTCAGTGGCGAGCTTAACCGATTAGGGCAGGCGTAGCGAAAGCGAGTCCGAACAGGGCGAATCAGTCGCTGGGTGTAGACCCGAAACCAGATGATCTATCCATGGCCAGGATGAAGGCACGGTAACACGTGCTGGAGGTCCGAACCCACTAGTGTTGAAAAACTAGGGGATGAGCTGTGGATAGGGGTGAAAGGCTAAACAAATCTGGAAATAGCTGGTTCTCTCCGAAAACTATTTAGGTAGTGCCTCGTGTCTCACCTTCGGGGGTAGAGCACTGTCATGGTTGAAGGGTCCATTGCGGATTACTTCGCCATAGCAAACTCCGAATACCGAAGAGTGCAATCACGGGAGACAGACATCGGGTGCTAACGTCCGGTGTCAAGAGGGAAACAACCCAGACCGCCAGCTAAGGTCCCCAAATATGGCTAAGTGGGAAACGAAGTGGGAAGGCTAAAACAGTCAGGAGGTTGGCTTAGAAGCAGCCACCCTTTAAAGAAAGCGTAATAGCTCACTGATCGAGTCGTCCTGCGCGGAAGATGTAACGGGGCTAAGCCATATACCGAAGCTGCGGATGCGTGCTTGCACGCATGGTAGGAGAGCGTTCCGTAAGCCTGCGAAGGTGCACTGGAAAGTGTGCTGGAGGTATCGGAAGTGCGAATGCTGACATGAGTAGCGATAAAGGGGGTGAAAGGCCCCCTCGCCGTAAGCCCAAGGTTTCCTACGCAACGTTCATCGGCGTAGGGTGAGTCGGCCCCTAAGGCGAGGCAGAAATGCGTAGCTGATGGGAAGCAGGTCAATATTCCTGCACCAGTGTGAAATGCGATGGGGGGACGGATCGCGGAAGGTTGTCCGGGTGTTGGAAGTCCCGGTCGCTGCGTTGGAGAAGGTGCTCTGGCAAATCCGGGCACGTAATTCAAGGGCGTGGCGCGAGCTCCTTCGGGAGCGAAGCAACTGGAAGGGGTTCCAGGAAAAGCCTCTAAGCTTCAGTTTCACATTGACCGTACCGCAAACCGACACAGGTGGGCGAGATGAGTATTCTAAGGCGCTTGAGAGAACCCGGGAGAAGGAACTCGGCAAACTGGTACCGTAACTTCGGGATAAGGTACGCCCTTGTAGCTTGATGCGCCTGCGCGCAGAGGGTGAAGGGGTTGCAATAAACTGGTGGCTGCGACTGTTTAATAAAAACACAGCACTCTGCAAACACGAAAGTGGACGTATAGGGTGTGACGCCTGCCCGGTGCCGGAAGATTAAATGATGGGGTGCAAGCTCCTGATTGAAGTCCCGGTAAACGGCGGCCGTAACTATAACGGTCCTAAGGTAGCGAAATTCCTTGTCGGGTAAGTTCCGACCTGCACGAATGGCGTAACGATGGCCACACTGTCTCCTCCCGGGACTCAGCGAAGTTGAAGTGTTTGTGATGATGCAATCTCCCCGCGGCTAGACGGAAAGACCCCATGAACCTTTACTGCAGCTTTGCATTGGACTTTGAACCGGTCTGTGTAGGATAGGTGGGAGGCTATGAAGCTGGAACGCTAGTTTCAGTGGAGCCGTCCTTGAAATACCACCCTGATCTGTTTGAGGTTCTAACCTTGGACCCTGAAGCGGGTTCGGGGACAGTGCATGGCAGGCAGTTTGACTGGGGCGGTCTCCTCCCAAAGTGTAACGGAGGAGTACGAAGGTACGCTAGGTACGGTCGGAAATCGTGCTGATAGTGCAATGGCATAAGCGTGCTTGACTGTGAGACTGACAAGTCGAACAGGTGCGAAAGCAGGTCATAGTGATCCGGTGGTTCTGTATGGAAGGGCCATCGCTCAACGGATAAAAGGTACTCTGGGGATAACAGGCTGATACCGCCCAAGAGTTCATATCGACGGCGGTGTTTGGCACCTCGATGTCGGCTCATCTCATCCTGGGGCTGTAGCCGGTCCCAAGGGTATGGCTGTTCGCCATTTAAAGAGGTACGTGAGCTGGGTTTAAAACGTCGTGAGACAGTTTGGTCCCTATCTGCCGTGGGCGCTGGATATTTGAAGGGACCTGCTCCTAGTACGAGAGGACCGGAGTGGACGAACCTCTGGTGTACCGGTTGTGACGCCAGTCGCATCGCCGGGTAGCTATGTTCGGAAGAGATAACCGCTGAAAGCATCTAAGCGGGAAACTCGCCTTGAGATGAGATATCCCCGGGGCTTCGAGCCCCTTGAAGGGTCGTTCAAGACCAGGACGTTGATAGGTCAGGTGTGGAAGCGCAGTAATGCGTTAAGCTAACTGATACTAATTGCCCGTAAGGCTTGATCCTATAACCGGTGTGTTTCGCGGTCATGGTTAATGCTCCAGCATTTACCCGGACCCCACCCCCGTCAGGGGGTAGCGCAGACAGACGGTTGAGTGAGCCGCGTTGTGCCAGACAACACAACCCATCCCCTGCTACCCACGCTTCTTCCCGATTGGTTCTGCTGCCCGCATGCCGCAGAACAACCCGTCATGCCTGATGACCATAGCGAGTCGGTCCCACCCCTTCCCATCCCGAACAGGACCGTGAAACGACTCCACGCCGATGATAGTGCGGATTGCCCGTGTGAAAGTAGGTAATCGTCAGGCTCCCCCTCAGCTGAAAACATCAACCCCGCCCGCACAGGCGGGGTTG
>NZ_JAVHZD010000076.1:0-4903 GCF_031119615.1 Paraburkholderia sp. SARCC-3016
TACGGGGTACGATGCTTGCCCATCATCGGCACCTCCTGATCAAAAGGATAGGTGTCCGTTTTCGCGGGTCAACTTCAAACGTCTCGAGGCGGACCATTTCGTGTGGCCACGCAGAGAGGAGACGGTGATCGGGATGACGGCCGAACAGTTGCACTGGCTGCTTGACGGCATCGATGTCGACGCCATGCGACGCCACCCGGCACGGCAGTACCACCACGCGAACGCCCGGCGTTGCCGGTAAACAACGGCGACGCCGGGGGGTTACAAATTGACGTAAACCCATCGCGCGCGGCACTGGGCTGTAAGAGCAAAGTTGTAATGTCGTATCTGGGCAAAGTACAGATGTCGTACCTGGGCGCTTTGCGGTTCATGCTGGCGCGGTTCACTCGCCGCGGAGCCAGCCATGGGCAATACCGGGTTGATCACCATGAGCATGCGCGAGCTGGACCGGCTGAAGGTCATCGAGGCGGTCGTCGGGCAGCGGCTGATGCCGTGGCGCGCAGCTGAACGGCTGGGGATCAGCCGGCGCCAGGTGGAACGGCTGGTGCTGCGCTATTGCAGCGAAGGCGCAGCCGGCCTGATATCACGCAGGCGTGGTCGTGCGGGCAATCATCAGTTGCCGGCCGATCTGGCGCGGCGCGCGCTGACGATCATCCGCGAGCGCTATGCTGATTTCGGGCCGACGCTGGCCTGCGAGAAGCTGCGTGAGTGTCACGGGCTGACGCTGTCAAAGGAAACCGTGCAGCACCTGATGACGGACGCGGGCCTGTGGGTGCCGCGCCGGCAACGTCCGCCCAAGGTCTACCAGCCGCGGGCGCGGCGCGCCTGTTACGGCGAGCTGGTGCAGATCGACGGCAGCGAGCATGCGTGGTTCGAGCAACGGGCGCCGCAGTGCGCGCTGCCGGTGTATGTCGATGATGCGACCAGCGGGCTGATGATGCTGCACTTCACGGCCACCGAGTCGACCTTCAGCTACTTCGAGGCGACGCGTGCCTATCTGCAGCGTCATGGCAAGCCGGTGGCGTTCTACAGCGACAAGGCCAGCGTGTTCCGCAGCCCGGCTGCAGGCCGGACCGGCCGCAGCCTGACGCACTTCGGCCGCGCGATGTACGAGCTCAATATCGATACCTTCTGCGCGAACTCGAGTTCCGCGAAGGGCCGTGTCGAGCGAGCGCACCTGACGCTGCAGGACCGCCTGGTGAAGGAGCTGCGGCTGCGAGGCATCAGCACGGTGGCACATGCCAACGCATGGGCGCCCTCCTTCATCGCGGCCTATAACGCGCGCTTCGCGAAGCCGCCGCGCAGCCCGTTCGATGCACACCGGCCGCTGCGTGACGATGAGGACCTCGACCTGCTGTTCACGTGGCGCGAGACGCGGCGCGTTACGAAGTCGCTCACGGTGCAGTACGACCGGGTGCTGTACCTGCTCGAGGACACGCTGGCGAACCGCAGGCTGGTGCACCGGTATATCGACGTATGGGAGTACCCGGACGGGCACATCGAGATCCGGGCGGACGGCGAGGTGCTGCGCTACCGGCAGTACGACCGGCTCGCGGAAATTGATCAGGGTGTCGTCGTTGAACACAAGCGCCTGAGCCATGTGCTGCAGGTCGCGCAGGCGATCCAGGCGCAGCGCGATAACCGGCGGGCGGCGGGCTCGCCGTCGCGCACCAACCGGGGCATCGAGGTGCGCAAGTCCGAACGGCTGCCGGGCACGAAGAAGCAGCGCGAGTTCACGCTGGAGGACCTGAACGAGGCGGTGATGGGGACACACGGCAAGGCGGCAGCCGCGGTGGGGAAAGCCCCTGCTAAACGATAGAAAGGACTCCCCTCACCCCGACATCTATCTGGCTGCCGCTACGACATCTGAATCTGGCTTTGACACTGGGCTATCGTCACGGGCATGAACGAAGACGACTTCTCCCGATTGCCGCCGGCGGCCCAGGCCTATATCCGCGAACTCGAGTCGCGCAACCGGCAACTGGGCGGACGGGTTGCGCAGCTCGAAGAGCAGTTCCGCCTGGCGCAGAGCAAACGCTTCGCGCCGGGCAGCGAGAAGTTGCGCGATCGCGTCTTCGACGAGGCCGAACAGATCGCCGCCACCAAACCCGGCGATGATGACTCCGACGGCACCGAAGATACGTTCGCGCTACCCGATACGGGCCTGCCGGATGCGCCAGCGCCGGCAGGCAGCGGGCGTGGACGCAAGCCGCTGCCTGCCACGCCAGCGCATCGAATACGATCTGCCCGCTGACCAGAAGCGTTGCCCGTGCTGCGCAAATGCGCTTCACCGCATGGGCGAAGAACTCAGCGAGCAGTTGCATATCGAGGTGAAGGCATCGGTTCTGCAGCACGTGCGCTTCAAGTACGCTTGCCGTCATTGCGAGCGTCATGCCGAGCGTGCGCCAGTGATCACCGCCCCGATGCCAGCGCAGCCGCTGCCAGGCAGCAATGCCAGCGACGCCATGATCGCCACCGTCACGGCGGGCAAGTATGTCGACGGCACACGAGCAATCGTCAAGACTGGTGTACGCGGGGCGGGCGGCATGATCAGGCGGCCAGCGCTTGAGGAGCCGGTGTGCTCTCGATCACCGGAGTGCCGTCCTTGAAGGGAATGCCCTTCAGAAGCGGTTCGATCCTGTCGACGCCGCGGATCTTCCTCCAGGTCTGCTCGGCCGCTTCGATCAGCTTGAACGCCATCGCGAGGAAGGTCGAGCGCGACAGACAGTTGCGCGTGCGGCTCGTGCGATGGCGCACAGTCGCGAACGTCGATTCAATCGGATTCGTGGTGCGCACATGCTGCCAATGTTCGGCAGGGAAGTCGTAGAACGCGAGCAACGCGTCGCGGTCTTTCGTGAGCTTCTCGACGGCCTTTGGGTACTTTGCCGCGTACGTGTCGACGAACTGGTTGAACGCGGCGATTGCGTCGGCTCTTGTCGCGGCATTCCAGATCTCGGCGAGCGCAACCTTGGCCTTGCCGTGCTGCGATTTGGGCATGACGTTGAGAATGTTGCCGATCTTGTGGAACCAGCAGCGCTGGTGCCGTGTCTGCGGGAACACCTCTTCAAGCGCCGCCCACAGCCCCATCGCGCCGTCGCCGACGGCAAGCAGCGGCGGTGCCTGCAGACCTCGTTTCTTCAGGTCGAGCAGCAACTCCTTCCAGGATTCCTTCGATTCGCGATAGCCGTCGTTGAGCGCCACGCGCTCCTTGCCGCCGTCCGGTTTCACGCCGATGATCACCAGCAGGCACTGCCCGTCGAATCCTCCGCGCGGGCTTGCGTATGGATGCCGTCGGCCCACCAGTAGACCCAGCGCGAGGCCGACAGGTCGCGTTTGTTCCACTTCTCGTACTCTTCTGACCAGGCGGCCTTCAGGCGGCTCACGACGCTCGCTGACAGCCCTTTGGCCTGCTCGCCGAGCAGCTCGGACAGTGCGTCGCCCATGTCGCCGGTTGAGACGCCTCGCAGGTACAGCCACGGCAGCGACGATGACACCCGCGGCGACTTGCGCACATAGGGCGGCACGATCGTCGAATTGAACTTGATGCCCGAGCCCGAGCGATCGCGAACCTTCGGCACCTGAACGGGCACCGGGCCCACGGCCGTGACGATCTCGCGCTCTGGCAGGTAGCCGTTGCGCACGACCGACCGCCGGCCATCGATCGTCTTCACATTCGAATATTGCTCGAGCATCACTGCCAGTTCCGCCTCGATTGCCTGCTGGATGATCCGCCGCGCCCCCTGCTGGATCAGATCGTCCAGGCCGGGCGTACCCTTGATGTCTGCTTCTGCTGTTTGACTGCCGCTCGTATCCTGCGTATGTTTCGCCATGGTGGTGGAGTTCGATTGAGGAAGTGTTACCGTGAGAAGCAACATTCTCCATCAATCGCCACCTCCTTCTCCTGCCTCATCCCTACGCCGCATACACCACTTTCAACGATAGCGCCGGCGCTCGCGCGCCTCCTTCTTCTGTGACGGCAGCCGCTGATGCTGTTCAAGTCGATACGCCGTTGCAGTGCTAAAACCCGCGCGTGCGGCCGCAACCGCCGGGCCGTCCTTGCGTCTGTACTTCATATAGAGCCTCATCTGGTGGTCGTTGACGTGTCGTCCGGGCACGGCGGCCTCCCATGACATGGAAGGCTCGTTCATACCCGATCTACCGCGACCACCGGCGAAGCCCGGCATCGAAGACGGACGGACCGATGCAACACGCGCGGCAGCGGTTCCGGGCTACGCCCGTTCCCGCCGCCGCGCCTGTCAGATTCTCATCCTGATTGACGCGCCGTTCTCATCCTGAATGACGCGCAGCAGCCAGCGCATTGCTGGCCACTCTCGGCGCCGCCCATGACTTCAGGAACGGCCGGCAGGTCGCTGCATGGCTCGGGTTGACGCCATCGCAATATAGTAGTGGCGGCAAAGCCCGGCTCGGAAGTATTACCAAAGCCGGGGACGCCTACGTGCGCACTCTTCTGGTGAGCGGCGCACGTGCCGTGATGTCAAATCTGCGGGACAAGCAAGACCGTTTTAGTCTGTGGATCAGAAGCCTCGTTGAGCGTCGCGGATACTGGCGCGCGGCGATCGCGATTGCGGCTAAAAATGCGCGGATGGCATGGGCGGTTCTGAAGTATGGTGACGCTTTCAAGCAAGAGCCTCTGCAAGCCTGGTCTGTGCCAAGGCGTCGCTCAATCAGAACATCTCCACAACTGCATCCAGAATCATGAACATGATAGAAGATCACTTTGCGCTGCCAACAGTGATGTGAAGTGGGTTGGACCTGCGCGGGGAATACCTGTTACACCCACTGGGATATTCGTTCCCGATACATGAATTATTGAGAGTTACGTAAATCATGACATCACCAAAGCTCGGCTTGCTTCCAGCAGGCAACGATGATCGATTTGCGT
>NZ_JAVHZD010000077.1:0-4133 GCF_031119615.1 Paraburkholderia sp. SARCC-3016
CGTAGCCATGTCGTTCTGTGAGCCAAGGAGTTGGTAGAATGTTTTGTCTTCCTAAGACCGCTTGGCCTCCGACTTAAATACTCGAAGTGATGTCCGCCCGGTCCGTGCGAAACGAAATACACGCCCGTGTGCGCCGATTCGTCGATCCGCACCGCGGACGTATCGACGTTCTCCTGCTGCCAGAGCTCGAGCAGAAGGCGCCCGAAGCGGTCGCCGCCCACCGCGGAGATAAAGCCGGTGTTCGCACCCTGGCGCGCGGCGGCGATGCAGAAATTCGACGTGTCGCCGCCGTAGCCCTGAAGATAGTCCGTGCCGCCCGCGGAACGCTGGCTGAATTCGACCATCGCTTCGCCGAATGCCACGATCTCGGGCGGCTGTTTATGCGTTGCCTTTACCATCTGTCGACCCCGTACACGGCACGTTTGCGTCACATGACCGCGCCGCGCAACCACGGCACGAACTCGCGGTCGCCGAGGCCGTTCTCTTCGCTGCAGCTTTTGCGGCCCGACGCAACCTCGAGTATCAGTTCGTACAGACGCGCGCCCGCTTCCTCGACGCTTAACGAGCCATCGACAATCACGCCGCTGTTGAAATCCATGTCGGACCGCATCCGCTCGAACAGAGCGGTCGTCGTCGCGATCTTGATCGTCGGCACCGGTTTCGAGCCGAAGACCGAACCGCGTCCGGTCGTGAAGCAGACGAGGTTCGCGCCGCCCGCAATCTGACCGGTCGCCGAGACCGGATCGTAGCCAGGCGTGTCCATGAACACGAGGCCGTCTTCACGTACCGGTTCCGCGTAATCGTAGACGGCCTTGAGCGCCGAACTGCCCGCCTTCGACACCGCACCGAGCGATTTCTCGAGAATGGTCGTGATGCCGCCGGCCTTGTTTCCCGGAGACGGATTGTTGTTCATCTCGCCGCCGTTCTGCTCCGTGTACCCTTCCCACCAGTGCAGTTTGTCCATCAGGCGGTGCGCGACTTCTGCCGACGCGGCGCGCGCGGTCAACAGATGTTCGGCGCCGTAAACCTCCGGTGTTTCCGACAATATCGCAGTGCCGCCGCTGCGGACGAGCAGATCGACCGCCACGCCGAGTGCCGGATTCGCGGTAATGCCGGAGTATCCGTCGGAGCCGCCGCATTGCAGCCCGAGCTTCAGATGCGACGCGGGCACGGCGGTGCGCGTCGCGCGATTCGCCGCGTGGAGTTCCTCCTGAACGATGGCGATGCCGCGCGCCACGGCTTCGCGCGTGCCGCCCTCATCCTGGATAACGAGCGTGCGCACCGGCCGCGACGAAGACGTGTCGAGCAATTCGACGAGCCCCTCGATCTGGTTCACTTCGCAGCCGAGTCCGACGAACAGCACGCCGGCGAAGTTCGGATTGCGCGCGTAACCGGTCAGCGTGCGGCGCAGCAAAGCCATGCCGTCGCCGGACGAGGACATGCCACATCCGCTCTGATGCGTGATCGCAACCACGCCGTCGACGTTTTCGAATGCGTCGAGTGCGTCGCCGCGGAATGCATCGGCGATCGCGTGGCAGACGGTGGCGGAGCAGTTCACGCTGGCGATCACGCCGATATAGTTGCGCGTGCCTGCCTGGCCGTCCGCGCGCAGATATCCAAGGAACGTATCGGCGCGATCGGCCGGCGCGGCACGCGTACCGGTCGCATTCGCGTGCGCTGCGCTGTCGTGTTGCGACGGCATGCCGACGTTGTCCACATGAACATGCGCGCCGGCGGGAATATCGCGGAGCGCAACGCCGATCGTCTGCCGGTATTTCGTGATCTGAGCGCCTTGCGCGATGTTGCGCAAGGCCAGCTTGTGTCCGGCCGGTATCGGCGACAGAACCTGTAGATGCTGTCCGTTGACGTCCACGATCTCGTCGGCTTCGAGCGCCCGTAATGCGACGGCAACGTTGTCGTCATCGTGAAGAACGATGAGGTGCTGATCTTTCACGACGCTGCTCCTTCCGTGCCGGACAAAGGCAGCGCGTGCGCGGCCAGCAATGCGCGCAAGCGCGGTTGTGCGACCGGCAACGACAGCGAACCGGCCAGCTCGACGAGCGGCTGTATCCGGCGCCTGATCTTCTCGCGATGATTGGCGGCAATATCCGATATGCGGTGAGCGAGAAACGGATTGAGGAATCGCTCGCGCACGCTGTCGATGTACGTATGCGCCTCGCTTTTCAGACCCATCGCGTCGAACACGGGCAGCACCTCGTCGTGCCATACCGTTTCGAGTGCGTCGCGCACGCGCGGCGTGCTCATCGCCTCCAGCACGGTTTCCTGCTGCGAGCGGCTTTCGCTGAGCCACTGATCGGCCAGCCACGTGTGACCGAGATTGAGAAAGAACAGCTTGAGCTGCGCATACCGGCGCAGTTCATCGGTGAGCACGATCTGCTCGTGTGTGCACGGAAGTTCCATGCCTTCACGCCGCTCGATCGCCCACAGCGCATACGGCTCTGCGACCGCGCCCACCGGATCGATCGGCGCGGACACGATACGGTCGACGAGCGAATTCACCCAGACGCACCGTTCCTGCAAATAGCCGATAAAAGGCTCGGGCAGCGACCATTGCCGCGCCATGCCGAGCACGATATCGCGCAAGGTATCGCCGTTTCTGTCGACGAGTTCGCACGGGTAGACCGATACGCCGTGCTGCGGGCGCTCGCGCCAGCGTGCATGCAGCAATACGAGCAGCTTCGCCGGATAGCTGTGCGGCACGAGCGCGTCGTTCGCAAGCAGATCGGCGCAATCGCGTTCGTCGAGTTGATAACCGGCATCGCTGGTGTTCGAGACGATGACGCGCACCTCCTCGATCACCGCGCGACGGATCGCGGCCCAGTCTGTATCGGTTGACCAGGCGTTGCGCACCGCGCGGCATTCGACTACCCGGTCCACCACGCCGCCGCCTTCGCGACCCCGTATCTGCACAGGGTAGTGGCCGGCGTGGCGCAGCGCGGCGATGCGCGCGCGGCTCGCCTCGTTCGCGGTCGTCTGCACGACGCTGATGCCGCCGATCGCGTCGCCGCGTTCCAGCGCCTCGGAAACAAACAGCGCGACGTGCGCCAGAAGGAAGCGGCTCGTGCCGAACTGAAGTATCGGTGTGCTCATAAGTGCGATCCTGATGGCCCGGTGCCTTGCCTCAGCATTCGACCAGCGCTTTCACGACCGTCTGCCCCGGCTCCAGCAGGCGCGGAAACGCGTCCGGCACGTCGGCAAGGCGCATGCGATGCGTATTGAGCGCCTGGTCCGGAATCTGGCCGCTGCGCATCGCTTCGAGCACCGTTTCGAAATCGGCGGCCGTCGCGTTGCGGCTCGCGAGCAAGGTCGTCTCCCGCTTATGGAACTCCGGGTCCGAAAACGTGACCTGCCCGGGCACGATCGAAATCAGCGTGTAGGTGCCGCCGTGTGCGACAAAACCGAAGCCGCGGTTCATTGCGTCGATGTTGCCGGTCGCGTCGAACACGACATCGAAAAATTCGCCGTTCGTCAGCGACGAGAGTTGCGCCGTGTCGTCGGGGCCGACCGGTACCGCGGCGTCGACGTGCAGTTGCGAACTGCAGAACGCGAGCCGGTCGGCGCGTGTGTCGAGACACACGACGCTGCCGCCGCGCAGCTTCGCGAAGATCATGGCCGCCATGCCGATCGGACCGGCGCCGACCACGAGCACGCGTTGTCCCGCCTGCACGTTCGCGCGCCGAACCGCATGCGCGCCGATCGCGAGGAATTCGAGCATGGCCGCCTGGTCGAGCGACACGCCTTCGGCCTTGTGGACGAACTGGGCCGGCACGCTCAGATACTCGGTCATCGCGCCGTCGCGGTGCACGCCGAGCACCTTGATGTTCACGCAACAGTTGGTCTTGCCCTGGCGGCACGCAACGCAGGTTCCGCATGAAAGATAAGGCATGACATACACGCCGTCGCCGGCCGCCAGTCCCGAATCGCCATCGGCTTCGACGACCACGCCGGACAGCTCGTGGCCCATCACGCGCGGATATTGAAGGTACGGCTGGTTGCCGGTGAAGATGTGCAGATCGGTGCCGCAGATGCCGACGCGGCTCACAAGTCGGAGGCCAAGCGGTCTTAGGAAGACAAAACATTCTACCAACTCCTTGGCTCACAGAACGACATGG
>NZ_JAVHZD010000078.1:0-3836 GCF_031119615.1 Paraburkholderia sp. SARCC-3016
CGCATTCACGCAGCGATACTATCTGAAACAGCTCGCTGCTTAACCCGTTGGCGTCCACGGCTTCCGACCGACCTCATTTACGCAAACAACTGCTTCGTCGCACAGGGCTCCGTTGCAAAGCCGGGGCGGACCATACATTTTTTTGCGATTTCCAGTTCCATCTGCAAGCGCTTGTTCTCCGCTCGAAGGCGCGAGAGCCCCATCTGTTCCGCTGTCACGACCTTCGCCCCCGGGCCGTTCAGCTGGCCGGCTGCAGACGCCTTGAGCCAGTTGCGCAGCGTCTGTGTCGACATGCCCAATTCGCGGGCCACGGCGCTCACGCCTTGTCCGTCCTTGACTCGTCGCACGGCAGCTTCCTTAAACTCCGCCGTGTACACCTAGTGCGGTACCTTGAACATTTCTTCTTTCGTTCCTTTGGGGCGAGTTTATACACGACCTGCTGGAAGGCGAAATTTCAGGGGAAGCTCAGGCTACCGAATAACTTGACAATACCAGGATCATTCATTTTGCAGACGAGAGTGAAGGTCGGCCGGGATTTGCAAAAAATCCGCCACATCTCGACATAAATTCATAAATTAAATGGCAAATTGACTGCCTGGTTAGTCAACAGAGCCGAGCAGATCGTTCCCAGGCAGCTGATGTGCTCCGGACGGCGAAAGCACCTCGACAACATTATTGAGCAAGTTGAGATTGAAGCGGAAGTACCGGTGTATTGGGCAATTGCCATTCGACGCGGGGGAGCAACGAAAGCCGTGGAACGGTGATTTGTTCTTCTCTCTCGCTCATTAGTAACCCAGCGGTTCGCGAACTGAGTTGGAAGTTCGCCATCAAGAAGCCCATCGGCGATTAAGGACGGCAAACTCCGCCTGCATCTGGTTTCGTTGTCTTAACGTGTCATTGAGGACAGCCTAGCCATGCCCCTGATGATGCCGTGTTAATACTGTTTACCCCCTTGAAAACCCGAGAAACCTCAGCTTCCAGTTCTCAGTTTTCCAGCACACCCTCGACCTCGAACAAGGCTTGTGCCCGCGAATCTCTTACGGGGACTTCATCTCAAGCGCGGCCGCAGGCATCGGGGGCGCTGTCTCGGCTCATGCAGATGCGGCGACAGCGTGGCAGCGCGTCCGAAGCTCCGCCGCCGAAGGCCCATTCGGCGGCACCTGCTGACTTACGGCTGCATGCTGCAGTAAGGCGCGTCGATGCTGCTGCCATACGCGAGCTTGTCGATTCAGGCCTGAAACCCGTTCACCTGAACGATAACCGTCAGACACCGCTCGACGTGCTCGACTCAATGGCTATCGATGTGGCGTCGAGCCAGCTAATCCGTAGTGCGTTGTTGCACTCCCAGAACGAATCGGCGCCGCTTGGCTACGTCAAGCCGGAAGCGTTCCACGGGAGTCCATGGGGCTTCGAGATTCTGCTGTCGGGTGAATTGAGGGGGGGAGTCAATGATACGAAGGGCGGCACGCAATCCCTCGAAGGCAAGGTGTTCTTCTCCGACCGGACACCGACGTCGCCCAGCGAGCCGACCACACGCACCGACTTGCGCAAAAACGCTCGCATTTATTCGAACGGCTCTGGGTGGAAGCCCACCACCGCAAGTAGCCGCGGATTCCAGTATCGGATGGTGCAAGCAATGCTTGTGGGCATAAAGCAGAAAGCGCCGCTGAATATGCAGGGTGCTCCTGAAACGATCGAGGCGCAAACCGCAGACGATATTTGGCCACAGATTGTCGGTCATTTGGGACAGGTATTTCACAAAACCGGGTCGTTCGAAAGACCCGAGTTCCAGCACGCTACCCTGAATAAAATGTTTGAGGCGATACAACTCCCGTCCTCGCTCACGCTTAAAGTCGCGCAAACGCCCAGCCACGTGGTTCAGGGACGAGAGCTACATGAACTCTATGGACAGGCAGCCACGCAGTTGAAGCAACAGTTCGAAAACGGCAAGACACCGTTTCTTGCCGTGATCAACGAGGGACGTCTGGTGCCGGTGGTGTTCGGCTTCGAGAAAGTGTCTGGCCTGCAATCCCACACTATTGAGTACATGCCTCCCAAGGGTCCCAAAAGCTATTCTTACCAGAGCGCAAATCATCCGCTAACGGGCTCCGACGCGGGCGGCAAGCTGAAAGAGATCGAGGTGCGCGACCTGGAGGACCTTGCAACCCTCAGCCTTGCCTGCCTGGCGCGTGGCGTAGCGATCCCCGAGGACGCAACCATTCGTCTGAAGCAACGGGCACTTCGAGCACCGAAGGCCCACTATTTGACGTCAACCCAACGGGCGCAGTTCGAGGCGGCAATCATTGGCGCGTTGTGCCACAAGACGGGAAATTCCCCCAAAGAAATGCGTTCCGTCATCGAGAATGCGTCGATTGAGCAGTTGCAAGTATTTAATGCATATCTGAGAAGTCTGCCATTGACGAAGGTCACTGTTGCTTGAC
Source organism: Paraburkholderia sp. SARCC-3016 (assembly GCF_031119615.1). Taxonomy (NCBI): domain Bacteria; kingdom Pseudomonadati; phylum Pseudomonadota; class Betaproteobacteria; order Burkholderiales; family Burkholderiaceae; genus Paraburkholderia; species Paraburkholderia sp. SARCC-3016. The sequence continues at coordinate 2,442 of NZ_JAVHZD010000078.1, forward strand.
GACACGTTTTCGAGTCGGCGTCGCAACGTTTCATGCAGTGCAGTGGGGTTTCGAACCATCTGGCGAGGTGACTTTGATCTGGCGCGGCATCCAAAAAGCTACGAATGTCCGGTGTGATTGCGGAACTCATGACGACGTGCTGGTCCGGCGTGAGACGAAACGTACGCAGTCGGTCGGCAACCAGAAACTCCTGGAATGAGCGGTGAGCAAAGTAGAGAACACCGGCCTCCTTTTCTTCCGTCAGACTCGACACAATGTATTCATTCAACTTGGCCATACCGTCCGTCGCGTCTGCGGCCGGCAGTCGGTCCACTAACGCGTGCGGAATCTCGTCCCGATCGAAATAACCCTGCCCGTCACTTGCCTTCGTCCAAGACCACCACGCGAGTTCTTGTTGAAAAGAATATCGCGGATCAAACGGAATCTTTGCGCGCGCTGGCTTGTCTTCCGTGTCACGTTCTATCAGTTGCCTGATAAACTGATCATACAAGGTGTATTTAGTGAACCCGTCGAGTCTGAAGGTCGGATTATGCGCCAGCTCCGCGACGATTCTCGCTTGCACCGGCCGTCGTAGCAGATCAGGACTCACCTTCGTGAGGACTTCGCTAACTCGCGCGTCGACGAATTCGCCTCTCGTCATTCCCGAGACATCGGCGCGGTCCATCAGCAGGTGGCCGAGGTATGCACGCAGGAACCGCGCGATCTCGTCGCCATCAAAAAAAGCGATCTCCTCTTCACGCCATGGCGCAAACTGAGGATCTATCACCGTCTGGGATCCTATCTGTTTCTGCGCGCGGAACACATGCTTGCGCGCTTCGGTAGGCAAAGCATTTGGCCGGCCAAGCAGCAGCACTCTAGCCTTCGGCTCGAGTAACCGGTTGAACTCCTTAAACGTCGCGCGAAAGTCAGCAATGGACATCGCGTGCTTCATCTCGTCAAACCCATCAAGCACGATGAGTAGCCGCCCCCCAGCATTCAAGTGCATGAGCGTCGGAAAGCGAAAGTCTGTCGCTGGATAGCGCGCCGTAAATTCCTTCCCGAAGAGCCCTTCGAGCTGCGTCTCATGCACGACTTGCCCCAAGCGGATCAGTATCGGGATACGCTCTGCCGGATTCATCCGATGCCGCATTGCCTGCTGTGAGACAACTCGCAACGCAAGACTCGTCTTCCCTTTTCCATAGCCTCCTAAAATAGCGAGCGGCATTGGATCGTCCGACTGCATCCAGTCCTCGATGACATTCAGAGCCGGCTTCTCGTGCCCCTCGAAACGGGGGTTCACATAATAGCTTTCCAGCTCGCTTGCCCTGAACATTCCTTCTATTGAGAGTTACGTAAATCATGACATCACCAAAGCTCGGCTTGCTTCCAGCAGGCAACGATGATCGATTTGCGTTT
>NZ_JAVHZD010000079.1:0-3782 GCF_031119615.1 Paraburkholderia sp. SARCC-3016
CAAATCAGGCCTGGTGTGGTGACATCACGTACATCGCCACTGACGAAGGCTGGCTGTACCTCGCTGGCCTGAAAGACTGAACCGCCCCGACTTTGTCGGAGACCGCCGGGTTTGGCGCTACGCCGCGCGAGCGGGCATCGAAATCGGAATGGTGAATGAGCCCGGGCGGCGGCTGGCGATCGTGTAACGCCTGGTTCAGCGCATCCAGCACGAAGTCACTCCTCATCGATGCCAACACGCGCCAACCGACGATACGGCGCGCAAACACATCGGTCACGAACGCCACTAGACCGGGACTGACCATGTCCAGCAATAGGTAAAGTCCGCGACCTAGGCCGGTCGCGATATCCGGCCCAAGGTGGTGGTGCGCGATCGGCTTGGATTCGAACACGAGTTCGAGATGGAACGCGTCTGGCTGCTCGTAATCATTGACGTGTGCATAAGCGCTGGTCCTTCGCGATCACATTGCCACACGCGACTTCGGCCGCGGCCGTCTGCCGGACCCCGGCAAATCCCTCGAACTGCGCGGTGCCTGCGTTTGAGACCGTGTCTTTTGACTCCCGCCGGTCTTTTCCTGCGCGACTTCGTGGGTCTGTTTCAGATCTACACCTGACGTTCTGCATTCACGCTTCGCGAAATGGTGTAATTTGTCGCGCGCGCGGCGAACGCAAACACGCCGCGCAACTTTCGCCATGCCGATCATGCCTGCTCCGGTTTCCCCGGTGGCGTCTTCGTTTTTGCCAGGCGGTCATCATCCGCGACGTCGGAGTGCGGGACAACGTCGTTATCGGATTCGATCAGATCGTGCTCGCGAGCGGTCGCGATGCTGTCGAGCTGTTCCAGACTTGCGCCGATATGCGTCGCCTGCTTCTCGAACGTCGAGAAGGCCGCGCCCGCATGACTCAGTCCGCGCCAGCTTTCGAACGCGTTGTATCCCGCGACAATCGGTGCCCCGACACCTTTGCCAAATTGCGTCATAAAGCCCATCGCCTCTTCAGGCTTCGCGTCGCGGCGCTGATTCTTGATATTGGTCACCATGCCCTGCGTGGTCGCGGCAAAGACGCCGATCAACGCGCTGGCAAGCGCGAGCACAAATTGCACGGTTAACGAAATATGACTGCTGCCACCCATCGCCGCGGTCGCGAAACGTCCACCCGCCGTCGCGCCGGCGCTTCCCAACGCGCCGAGCGTGAACGTCTGACCGAGCCGCTGCGATACCTGCGAGCTGAATTCGAGCGGCTTCGTGAGCTTCCCATACGCCTCTCCCAGTGCGAAACCCGGCGATCCCTTTAGCGCGCCCTCTAGCAACGCCTTCGTGTCCTCGTGCATGTCGTCCGGCAAGGTCAACTTGCGCAGGTTTTCAACGTCTTTCTGGTATGCGGCGATTCTCTGTTTCAGCTCCGGGTCGCCGTCCGCCACGCCCTGCTCCAGCGCACCAGGCCCGGCCTGCGTGCCGCGCTGCCGTTCCAGTTCGGCGGTCAACACTTTCAACTGCGCGTCGACGCGGTCGGCCACGCGTTGCACGATCGTCGCTTCCGGAAGCGCGACCATATTTCTGCACTTCGCTTCGTCAAGATCTGCCGATGTGATTTTTCCTCGCCTGATTGCTGCATCCTTTCCTCCGTGGTTGAAGAAGTCCGCATGCAGGATGTTCAACTTGTGTTCGAGCCTCAGGCCATTCACTTCGTCTCGCGCCGCCGCGAGATGCTGCATCACGATTGCCATTAACGCGATGCACGCCGACACGCCAGTCACCTTCGACGGCGACAGCTTGTGATGAACGAGATGGTCGAGCGTCGACCGCGGGGCTTGTGCGCCGGACTGCCTGATAAACGGAGCCAGCGCGCCGCTGCCCGAGCGCACCGTGCGCGCGGGAATCTGCCAAAGCGTCGATTCGACCTGACGGGCGTGCGCGCCATCAAGTGCCTGCATCTCACCCGCATGCGAGCACAGCGTGACCAGCGCATCGAGATGCCGGTTGCATGCGTCGATGAGCGCTTTTTTGTCTTCCGGCGAAAGCTTGTCTCCGGCGATCTTTTCCGCCAGCTTGCGCTCGTCGATCTGACCATGCGCACCGACGCAACCGTGCTGCTCGAAAAGCTGCACCACCGCCCTTTCTTTTGCGTGCGCGGATGAAATCGCATCGTCGATCTTCTTCCTGATATCGGACTGGGTGCTCTTCGAATTGATATTGCCTTTATCTAGCTTCACTTCGGGCTGTCCGAGGCGCCGGTAATAATCGATCGCGCCGATCACAAGCGACTGCATCGGTGATGTGACGACGGGTTGCACGGCAACCACGCCAAGGCTGATGGCCGCGGTCACCCACGGGTTCTTGATCTTTTGTGTCGCGAAAGGCACGACGAGGTAGCTGATCATATTGAAGATCGAACCGCTGGTCGGCACGAACATCCCTGCCCAGTAAGCGGCGCTCTCCATCTTCTTCACATCGTCTTTCGATACCGACAGCGCGTCATACCACGCGTTGAGCTGCCTGTCCGAGATTTGACCGACGCGTTTGCTGTTGCTCGGCAACTTGCCGCCCTTCGCCGGATGAAGCAAATTTGGTCGAACTTCGTTCAGCACGTCAGCTAGGTCCTCAAGATAAATCGTTCTGGACTTCTGCTGTTCGAGCCTCGCGCGCAACGCCAGCACATCCAGCGGATGCGACGTCTGAGCAGCCTTTACCCGCGGGCTGGCCGCTTCAATGGTGTCGTCCCGTCCGCCGACAGCGCCCTTTGCCACATCTTTGGTTGTGGCGCTTCGCTCCACTGCCGGGCTCTCGTGCGCAACCTCCAATGATGTCCGCTCGAGCATCTCGATATCGACAGAGGCGTTGCTAGTCCTTTCCGGAAACGGCGCACGCATGCGCATCGAGCTGCGCGATCCGGTCGTGAGCGCGGGTGACGGGCCCCGGCGCGCGAGGTCCTCAAATTGCCCGGAGTCTGCTGATGCCGCGCTCGAGCGGCGGATCAGGGCCGGGTCGGGTTCGTTTATCGCGGGGCGCGGTTCTGCCGTTGCAAGCGTATGGGGCTGGAACGGCGCGGATGATGGAATTTTCGACATATGTGATTAAGATCCGTCGTTGACAGGCAAAATGATTGGGAGCAACGAGCCGATCGTACAGACCGTTCGTGACACGGATGAACATCGTCAACGAAAAATCGTGAGAAAACCGCGAACGCAGGATGATGCGGCAACGTCGCTAAAACATCTAAAACGCCTATGTGCGGCTTAAACTCGATACTGCTTTGCAACAGGCGTTTGATTTCGACATGTACATCGGACCGTCACCCGTGCGCCTCCCGTTACGGTTTCGCCGCCCAGGAAATTCGCGAGGCAGGTGGGTGCCGAGTGCGGCCATCGCGAGGTTGAAAACGGGTAGATTCAATGGATCGTTGCAACACCTTCCTATTAATATCGAATGAGGGAGGGTTGACGAATGGCACAGATGGGAAGGCCGGGGTTGTCGCCGGAAGGCAAGTCAGAGGTTTGGCGACGGTGGCGGGCAGGTGAATCGTTCCTTGGCATCGGGAAGGCGCTAGGCAAGCCTGCAGGCTCGATCTACGGCGTGATCCGACTATGCGGAGGGTACACCCCTGCTGCTCGTAAGCGGTCGTTGCGGGCATTGACTTTGAGTGAACGTGAAGAGATCTCGCGCGGCGTCTCGGCTGGACTTTCAATTCGAGCGATTGCCGGCCAATTGTAAGCACCTCACAACGGCCGTTCGCAATACGACGTGCGTGTGAGGCATGATGGGGGATGGGTTCTCGCCAGTTGGC